>JAFSBP010000201.1 GCA_017437205.1 Lachnospiraceae bacterium | reverse complement strand
CTTCATGGGTTGACCGGGCTCCTTTATAATATACTGTAAGTCACCAAACAAATCTCTTTTCATCGATTAGTTTTCCTCTCATTTCAAATTCTAAATTTGTCATTTTCTGTCAATCCAAGCATATCTACCGCCCGTTGAAAAATGGGTTTAGCCTTATCCAAGCTGTCCGGATGGTGGGCATCGCTTCCGCAATAGAACTTGCATCCGCATTTCTTTGCGATTCGATATGGTCTCAAAACAACATCTGCCTCTTCTTCTGAGAAATTCATATCGTAGGAATTAAGCTCAATACCGACACCGAGCAGTGTTGCTTTTTTGAATAAACGTTCCATTTCAACTTCGGGGATCAGCCTGATCACGTCCAGATATTCTTCTCGTGTGGGGGCAAGCACATGACAAGTAAGATGGGCAAGCCCCACTTTATGAAAAGGTAAATCCATATTGAGCACTGCATCAAGCCGTTTTACCCATGCATTTGCTCTGGTCTGTGCGCTGACAAGTTCTTCTTCAAATAAGGCATACCCTTTCATGTGAAAATGTGTGGTAGGAATAATGATGAAATCAAATTGATCGTATCGTTCCTTGGATATGCCGATGGTCAGAAAACGGTTGAGCTCCGTTTCGCAACCAAATAAAAACCTTACCTTGTCTGATTGGGGCAGGGGGGTTATTGCGTTGATATGGGCGAAATCCTGAGGAGTATACCATTTTGACGCACCTTCCACTGTCTCATCCCAGAAATGATCGGTTACACAGACTATGTTAAAGCTGTTTTCCTCTGCATATCTCAAAATTCTCTCTTTTGTCTGTTCCGGATCTCTGGAACAGGAAGATAACTGAGAATGAATATGTAAATCGTGATCAACGATGTATTTCATACGTGTCTCCTTTCACTTGTGTCTGCCGAGGCAAGTTATCCATATACAGATATTTTCATTATTCAATAGTTTACACCTATTTGTTCCGCACAGTTGGCAGCGATTTTGAATCCAAACGGCGATTAGAAGATAAAATCCCCGAAGGTCAACAAAAGAGGAGAATCAGTAACCGGAATGTTTACCAGATGGATATATTCACCATCTTCACAGACCATATTTGCGGTAAGTTTATAAATATCTCCGGTGCGCAGATCGGCCAGACGGATGTCTCCGGGCAGGTCTGTCTTTTTGAATCTCAGGGAGACGGTGCTTTCGTAAGTTTCGGTTAGAATGTTTTTGCTCATCCAGTAGCACAGAGCATAGGAACCATTGGGCTTTGCAAAGCCGTAATGGCGGGTGAGTGCGAAATCATCATCCATGCCGATGACGCGGACAGAGCGCTCTACCGTGCCGACGATGGGCAATTCACACCGCTCGTAATCATTGCAGAATACGCTGGTCAGACTCTGAAGTGCACGGAAGGAGGGCTTAGGCGTATATTCTCCGGTGGAGTGTCCTTCCTCATCAAAATCAGCACCGATGACACCGAAGTAACCGTAATCAAGGTAAGATTTTACATTGGAGGTCAGACCATTCAGTGCCTCTACCATGTCCATACAGGAGAAGTAGGAGGTGAACTCAACTCCGTTAGCTAGATCAATGAGCAGATGGCGAAGCAGGTACTTGGATTGCTTGAGCTGTGTCCATGCTCCACCCTTCAGTGCTCCGCTGCCATTGCCGGAGGACTGGGTACCGCTCTCACCTTGGATGACTTTCAGAGAAGGATTGAAATTTTTGCGGACATCATCGTATACATGGAATGCCTCATCGATGGAAGCATCATCGGTGTGATAAGCATGGTAAGTGATACCGTCCAATACTTTACATACTCCGGTGGCACAGAGGGCGTTGCGGTATGCTTCGCGCTTTTTGTTTCCGAGGGCAAAGCCGAACAATTTACAGTCAGGGTCTGCCTCACGACAGATTTTGGCGGTAAACATGGTGAATGCGGCGTATTCCTCGGCACTGTTTCCGTGCTTCCAGGAGTAAGCACAGTCCGGCTCGTTCCATATTTCATAGCAGTGAACACGGCCTTTAAAATGGGTAACCGTAGCCTTTACATAGTTTGCCCAGCCGATTTTTTCCTCCTCAGTGGCGATAGGAGGGCAGCCTACCGCCCCGAAATATTGCGCTGCAACGGGGGTATAAACCGGATTTCCGTAACAAAGACACAGCCAGGGTTCTACGCCCATGGCGATCATATGATCTACAATGTCATCCAGCCAAGCAAAATCATAGACACCTTTTTCCTTCTCAGTGCGCATCCAGCCGGACTGAAGGCGGGCCCATTTAACTCCGGATTCGCCCACAAAAGGATAGGCCTTGTTGGGGTCAAAGATGTTGCGGTCCAGCTTTTCAAAGCCAAGACCAATGCGGGAATGTGCGATTTCGCAGGATTTCTTCGGCTTGATTTCGCCGATTTTGATTAAACGCTCCATATGTATCCTCCTTTTATCTGGTTCTGTTTTGATGAAGTGTTTTTGTGGTATAATTACAAAGCAAATTTTGCGATAAAGCTGATGTGAGTATTATCGGAGATTAGGTAGGTCAAAACCTTGCCGGCATTGATTAGAGAGGGATATTGATCTTCTCAAATGCCTTCGGCACGATTTTTCCCGAATGTACAAATCCATCTGCCGTCATTTCGTCGAACAACCCAAAATGCAGGGGTACCGCATACTTGGCACCGATCCGCGCTACGAAACGGGAGGCATCTGCCGCGTTCATATTGTTTCCTACACCGTTGATGGGCAGAAATACCGCTTCAATTTCCTCATCAGGCAGACTAGTAAATACCCGCTCGCTGTAGAGGGTGTCACCGGTCACATAGTAGGTTTTGTCTGCGTAAGTGATTAAGACGCCGATGGCCGCAGGATCAGAATGTTCTGCGGCAACTGCGCGCAGACGGATCGGCCCTTCATTCCACTCGGTGCCGATGTTGAACAGGATATAATTGTGGTCACCGCCATAGGTGCGAAGATCCTGCCAGCCGCCGTTTGGCGCGAAAACCATCATCTTTGCATCAGGGGTGAAATAGTGGTCGAGAGTCTCCTTGTCCAGGTGATCAAGGTGGTTGTGGGTGCAGATGAGCATATCCGGCTTGATGTTCAGATAGTTTTCATCTACAGGGAAACGTCGATAATTTTTCGGATTTACTTTGGCCACGCTGTCGGAGAGATAGGGATCGATAACGATGGTTTTGTCCTCTATCTCAAAGAGTAATCCGGCCTGTCCTAACCATGTAATTTTCATGACTGTATACCTTCTTCCTGCAGGGACATCCATGCACGTTTATATTCATTCAGTGCCTGGGGATAGAGCTGACAGCCCATGCCGCCGTCCACCATGATCTCGGTGCCGGTCACATTTTTGGACTGGTCGCTGCCCAGATACCAGGCTGCGTTGGCAATATCCTCAAAATCGGAGATGTCGCCGATGGGAGTCAGGCTGCCGTTGACGATCTGTTTGTTGCCCATGGATACCCAACGGGCCGTCTTGATGGTGCCGGGGAGAACCACATTGCTGCGGATGCCGTAGGGTCCAAGATCAATGGCAAAGGCCTTGGACATCGCATTAATACCGCCCTTGGAAGCGCAGTAAGCGCTGCGGTTGGGGATAGCCCGGTAGGAGGTGTTGGAGCCGATAAAGACGATGGCTCCCTTGTGGTGCTCCCGCATGCGGAGAGCCGCCTGACGGACAATGGTGAAGTTCCACACCAGATTGGTTTCAAACACACGGCCAAACTCCTCGACCGATACCTCGAAGAAGGGCATACCTTTAACCGGATCGTTGCCAAAGCCCATATCGGCAGAATTCAATACGACAGTTTCCACGAACCGCCCGGTGGAATCGATATCATTGAAAATCTCGATGACACGGCCTTCATCCCGGATATCCAATGCATATCCTTTTGCGAATACGCCGTATTTTAACGCTACACTGTCTGCAGCCGCCTGAGCGCGGGAGCCGTCACGGCTGGAAATAAACACATCATAACCTTCCTTGGCGAAGCGCTCGGCAATGGCCAGGCCACTGCCGACGGTTCCGCCGGTCACAAAAACTGCTCTGTTCATGATTGCCCCCTTAGAAGTAGAATTCTGTCTTAGCCGGACGGATATCGGTCAGTGCACCAGTGTAGTGGCGCAGGGTGTGAGGCTGATAAGGGTGGGCCAGACATGCCTCCTCGTCGATCTCAATACCCAGACCGGGTTTATCGGGAATACGGATGCGTCCATTCCCGTAGAACAGATCCTCGTTGGTCACATCCTTGCGCCATACCACGTCGTCGTACATAATTTCCAGAATACAGAAATTAGGGCAGCAGGCTGCCAGCTGAAGGGTGGCGGCGTTGGCCACAGGACCGGAAGGGTTGTGGGGAGCAAACGGAATATAATTGGCCTCAGCGATGGCCGCGATCTTCTTTAACTCCATGATACCGCCGGCATGGGAGATATCCGGCTGAATGTAGTCGGCAGCGCGGCGGCGGAACAATTCATTGTAATCGTAACGTCCGTAGAGACGCTCGCCGGCGGAAATCGCCACGGGAGATTTCTCGCGGACTGCCTGAAGTGCCTCTAAATTGTTCGGAGGTACAGGTTCCTCCAGGAACATGGGCTTGAAGGGAGCAATCTCCTGCGCAATCTTGATGCCAGTGGGAACATCGAAACGTCCGTGTGCCTCAATCAGCAGGTCAACCTGATCGCCTACCGCCTCGCGGACGGCTGCGATGTTGCGGATTGCTTTGTCCAAATCTGCGTTGGAAATCTGCAGATAATTCTTTCCGAAGGGATCCCACTTCATGGCGGTCACGCCACGCTTCACTGCCTCAGCGGCCTTTGCGCCGAACTCTTCGGGAGTTCTTGCACCGGAAAACCAACCGTTGACGTAGATGCGGCAGTCCTCATTGACTTTACCTCCCAGAAGCTGATAAACAGGAACATTTAAGTGTTTTCCCAGAATATCCCACAGTGCCATTTCCACTGCGGAGAGGGCGCTCATCAGAACCGCTCCGCCTCGCCAATAAGCGTCGCGATAAATATCATGATAGTGCTTTTCGATTTGCAGTGGATTTTTTCCAACCAGATATTCCCTGATGTGTTCCACCGCACCTAAGAGTGCCTTTTCCTTGTATTCCAGAGTGGCTTCGCCCACGCCGGTGATACCTTCGTCGGTGTAAACCTTTACAAAGACCCAGTTTGTGCGGAAACAGTCCACTACAAATGTTTTGATGTCGGTTACTTTCATTGTGTTTGTCCTTTCTTTTTTTGAGATTGACATCGCAGTTGCACTGCGATATATTAATAATGTCTATTCAATTATATGAAAAAATTATAAAGATGAAAATAAAATATGTTATTTGAAAATGTAGAAATTCTATTTGTTCGAGGAGAAGGAAAATGGAATTGATTTTTTATGATATGAACTCCAGTATTTACCAGAAAAGCAACGGAATATCGACAACTCCGCTGAGGACAGTGACCTGTTACGAGATCGAATACCAGGTGAGTGACGGAGGTACTTCCTATATTGATGGAGAGGCCTAT
>JAFSBP010000200.1 GCA_017437205.1 Lachnospiraceae bacterium | reverse complement strand
CGCGAAATCTGTCAAACAGTACTTCCGCACTCCTGTCTGTGGAATCTCCCGGATTAAACCGTTTAAGGTATTCATCCAGCAGAATCAACAATGCAAGAAGGTGTTTGCATATGCCTTTCTCATAATAATAGTAGTCCCCTCCGTAATTACCGCCGCAGCGCGGCACACAGCAGGATGCCCTGAGCACACTTTCCCGATCAAAGATCACGCTAAGCTGCGCGTCCTGCCCCGCATTCACTGAATATCCTCGCGCAATACCGGAAATCGATTTGGTGCTGACAAACCCATTATACCCAATGCTCACCTCATCCAGGACAACCATCTCTTTCTGTACCAGCTGACGTGCCTCGCTCAACAGTTTCTCCGTGACCTCCATCTCCTTCGCCATCCTGCCCATATCAAAGTACTGGTAAACGTCCTCAGAAACCCTGAACGGATTTACTTTTTTCACCTCCGGTTCAGGCATCATCATCGCCGCCGTAAGCTCAGCACCTTTCTCGTCAATGGCAAACAGCGCCGCCGCCATGTGCTTGCATGGAATTCCCAAAGCGCCGTACGGGCAGGAACACTCCATCCTTGTAATCTCATCGTTCTTTACTCTGATTTGTACACGATACCGACGTGACCCCTGAACCTTCGCATAATAGACCTCATTCTCGTAAATCAGGTGTTGTACACGCTTTTGCTTATAGTAGATCCGTCCACGCTCCAATATATAATCCGCAAATTTATTCTTCCAGTCCATCTTTTTCTCCTGTGTATGCCGAAAATCAAAGTGTTTTCAGTATACCATACACAATGTAAAAAGTATAGCGCAGATTTCTTCGTCCAAAAGCGAAAAGTTGAGCGGGCTTTAACAGCCCGCTCAATTTGATTTCCCTTATAAACAGGTATGTAATTAATATCCAACCTTCTCCCAGCACTCGAAAGGAGCTGCAAGCTCTTCGCTGATGTAAACCTGGGTCTTCTTGGTCTGGAGCATGGTGCTCGGCAGATAAGGAGTGATCGGTCCATGTGTACACAGACGGGAGGTCATTCTCTGCCAGGATGAGAAAGTACCGCAGGTAGCAAGTGCATGTACTTCAATACGCTCTTTCGCACGCATTACATCCAGAGGTCCAATGGTTGCTGCGCAGGGAGGTACATTTGCGATATCACCGGACTGACCGAAGGTACCGTTCAGGGAGTTCTGCATAATGGTCATAGGATGCAGTTTTACAATCTGAGCCGGCTGATTCAACCACTCTTCGATGTCACCGCTGCCGATGAACTCAGGAATAGGATCAACGAATGCCATATGTCCTGCCCATCCCGGAGAAGTAGAAGCGATATCAGCGCCACCCTCTGAAACGTCATTGATAATCTTGGAGTAATCAGCAATATTTGCGTTGGTAGGGAAATGTACGTTTTCCATAGGCATACGCAGCTTAGGATCGATCTGGTAGTACAGATACTTGATCATGGAATGTGCAAAACCTGCCTCATAGGTGATAGGTGCGATGTTTCCATCCTGATCTGCCCACTCATCCTCTGCAAACAGATGAACCTTGGAACAGTCAACCTGGAAGTAGTTGATCAGCTGTGCAAGCGGAATATAGGTGTCAGGCTCGGGGTTTCCAAGGATCATAGAGAACTTCTTTCCAGCCTCAGAAGCTTCCTTCAGGCGGGAAAACAGAGTAGCAATAAGGACAGGATGAGGGTTCATCATAACCTTAACCTGGAACTCCGGATGCCACCAGGGCTCACGCTGCTCCAATTCCTTGCCGCTCATCTTGCGTACGCGCTCACATACCTCTTTGTCCTTAAAAGGAACGAAATCATGAGGCATAAAGTCAAACTTTGTTGCGGGATCAACGATAAAATCTTTCATCATTGTAACTCTCCTTTCAGAATAACTTTCTTTACTTTCATTTTATCATCAACCATTACCAGGTCGGCTCTCTTGCCCACGGCGATCTCGCCACGGTCATAGAAACCGGTCACTCTGGACGGGTTGTACGATGCAAATTTGAATACATCAACGATGGACGCGCCGGTGTGCTTCATCATGTTCCGGCAGGAAATATCCAGCGTCATCTTGGAGCCGGCGATCTCTCCGGCATGATCAAAGTTGATATCAAATACGTCCTCGTATCCGGGAGGGATCGGGCCGTCACACGCATACGCGTCGGAGATCAAAATGATCCGGTCATCGCCCTTAATCTTTCTCACCAGACGGAGCATATAGGGGTCCACATGGATACCGCGGCTGTCACAGATCAGCTCCGCGTAAATCTCATGGTTATAGTTTACCGCCTCGTCAACGCAGACACCGCGGCACTCCGGATACATCGGACGGTCGCCGGTCGCATTGGTATGGTGGGTGCCCACATGCAGTCCATAGGGAATCAGCTCCTCAATCTGCTGAGGGGATGCCTCACTGTGCGCTACGGAGAATACCGCATTCGGGTTCTTCTCTTTTACAGCCAGCACGAACTCTAAGATATTCTCGCGTTCGGGAGCCAACGCCCAAACCTTCGCCAGATCGTAAGCGGCATCAATCACCGGCTGGTAAGCTGCCTTGTCCACAGGACCTTTCCAAGGGTTAGACTCTCTGTCACATCCAAATTTCGGATTCAGGTAAGGACCTTCCATGTAAAGTCCGCCGATGTTTGCACATTCCTTCTTCTTCATCGCCTCGCGAAGCTTCGCGATGGCTGCCACGTAACCGGCTGTATCCATACTAAAGTACAGCGCAGGAAGCAGGGTCGTGGTTCCGTGCTTCAGATGATGCTGTGACGCAACCTCTGGCTCATCCTGGAAAAATACTTTTCCGTCGGAGTGGGTGTGGATATCCACAAAACCGGGGCCTACATATGCGCCCTCCGCATCAATAATCTCACAGCCCTCGGGGATGCTCATCTTTCGCATCTCGCCAAACGCCACAATCTTTCCGTCCTCCATCAGAAGGACCGCATCGGGGATCAGATGGTCACGCATGACCAGTTCTGCATTAATAATCGCTGTCATGTTTGTCACCTCTCATTCTTTGATTAGTCTATCTCCTGGGCGCTCATGCGCCCGAAGAACAGTTTCATTTGCTTTTATAAATTACAGGTCTTTGAGCAGTGCCTTGCCTTCCTCGATAAGAAGTTCTGCCACACCTGCCTTAAATCGGGAGGTTCCTGCCTCATAGCCGCCCTCGTCGTAGGCATCCTTCATGGGGAAGTAGCCCTGTGCACCGTTGGTACAGCAAGCGGGCATTACCAGTGCAAACTCATCGCTCTCCTTCAAGCCACGGCCGATTCCGGTGAAGGGCTCTCCGGGAATACCAACCAGTGCAACCTCGCCGATTGCCAGACCGGAAAGCTTCATCTCGAAGAACTCAGGACCATGCTCCAGCTGAATCTTGCGGGCAGCCGCTGCCACCATCGTCGTCAGCAGCATTCCCTTATAGGGAAGCTCCTCATCTCTGCCGGCCGCATGCATCTCGTTAATGTAGCGGGCTTCCTCCATCTCCTCGGGAGTGGGCATGTTAGAAGGGATCTGAATCGCTCTCTGCAGGAAGTTCAAGGACTCAACATCCACATATTTTACTTTATCAAATACCTGAAGCACACCGCCGGTCACCACACGGCCCATAAAGCGAGCATGACCGTATCCGCGGGATACATCGTCGAAATCATTGAAAGTATCGTTCAGATAGCCACCGGTGGGCCACACATTTACGTGGTTTACATCGCCCTGCGCACCGTTAACAAAGATACACTTCACATTGTCCAGTGCCTTCTCCACGGTTCTGCGAAGGAATCCGGGCCAGTCACAGGAAATCTTACATCCGCCTACGGTATCGGGGTGATCTCCGAAGTTTACAAATACGATGCTGTCCGCCCCCTCGCGGTCAAAGCGAACCACATTTACTCTCTCATCCACGCTTCCGATGGGCTCCAGAATCTCCGGATTATTTACACCGGGGTTCGTGCGGACACTGCCGTCCTTCATGCGGAAACGGCGGATAAACGCGATATTCGGTGCCTCACCGATCGCCCAGCCCATCTTCGCAGGCTTCAGGTCAGCCAATGCAAAAGTAGCCACGTCCACCAGCTTATGACGAAGCTGCTGAATATATTCCTGCTCCAGCGGCTTCTCCGAATCCATCTTAAGGATGGGACCAGTGTGGGTATGGGTTCCGTGAAGGAAGATCGCCTCCTGCGGAAGACCGGTCGCTGCCGCAATATCCTTCTTGCACACATTAGCCACATCAAGGGGCATATACAAAAGGTCACAGCTGATAATCACTGCTCTTTTGTCCTCACAGGCCAGCGCCAGCGCATTCGCCTCCAGATCATCCAAAACACCGTCTGCGATACGCTCCTGATAATATCCGGAAATGTTGATTCCCATCATGGGAGTGATCGTCACTCTCGCAAATCCTGCCTGTAACTTATTCATCTTCTACCTCCCGGTCAAACAGACCTTATTGATAACATCTTTTCACTTAATTACGCATTTGTAATTAAGCACCTGAACAATCCGCAGCCATTTTTGCGGATTATTTACGTTTTTGTTATAAATCGATATTATCACAAAACCATGGCCGTGTCAATAATCTCACCTACATAATTTAGTTGCATCTCTGCAAAAAAAATGGTACACTAACAATGCAAGATGTAATTGGAGGAAACCGCATGCCACATAACAGTCACTTTCACAGACGCCATCTTATTTTGAACATTATTAACCATTTAGGTCCAATCAGCCGGACAGAATTGATCAATATTACCGATTATCGCCCGGCCACCGTCACCGAGATCATCAAAGAGCTTTTGGACGAGCAGTTAATTGCAGAAACAGGCAATTATTCCGCCGGTCCGGGCAGAAAACGGACGCTTCTCGAAATAAATAAGGCCCATTTATGTGCTATCGGCCTGTCATTTACTTCCAATTTCGTAATTATTATACTCTCACAGTTTGACGGAACCATTCTGAAGCAGGACAAGCTGCCCTACTCGCCCGATGCGTCGAAGGAATTTCTGATTGAACAGATTACCGCACATGTCCGAACGCTGACAAAAGAATTCGCAGATAAGCAGCTGTTGGGTGTGGGAATCGGAGAACCGACCCACGATCCGACCAATTACCAGAGCGGACATTCATTACATATTAATTACGCCCACTTCAATGACTGGGTGCATCTTGGGCTCAAGCCCCGCCTGGAGGCTGAGACCGGGCTTCGAGTGGAAACCTACAGCCCCGTGACTTTGCCTGTCATGGCAGAACAGCGCTTCGGTGTGGCAAAGGGCGCGCAGAATTTCATCTGCATCGAACTCTCCAACGGCGTTGGCTCCTCCATCTGCTGCAACGGACTGGCTGTGGCCGGTGCTTCGGGCGTTGCCGGCGAGCTGGGACATATGGTGATCGATTACGGTTCCCCCACTCCCAAGCTGTGTTACTGCGGAAAACCCGGCTGCGCGGAGAACAGCACCTCCTACCCGGCATTGGTTTCCGAGCTGGAGGCTGCACTTGGCCGCGGCATCTTTTCCTCACTGACCTCCCACCTGGACGAGAACGGTCATATCACTGTCTCCGCCATCCGAAAGGCGCTGGACGAAAATGACCGCATGTGTATGTACTATGTGAAAGAGGTCTCCACCCGCCTTGGCGTAGTGATTGCCAATGCAATTAATCTGCTGAACCCCGAGCTGATCGTTCTGAATGGATTTATGCTGCAGCTTGGAGATTACTTCCTCAATCAACTGGAAACTGCCATCCGCGAAAATGTACTTTCCGTTGCCGGCGATTTTGAGATCCGCATCTCAGAATCTCTGGCCACCATCCTGCCATTGGGCGCCGTCGCAGAGATTTGCAACTCTTATCTGCGAAGCGATGATTTTAAATGGATCTATCAATTACAAAGAAATGGAGACGAACAATGAGAACTCATGTAATTTCAAAAAAACCCGAACATCTCGACTGGGCTCAGCTCCCGGTCGCAGCGATTGACCACCTGTTGTGGGCACCGGAGGTAGGCATCTCTGCTGCCGCACAGATCTGCTATGACGAGAACGCGCTTTATGTGCACCTTTCCGCTAAAGAAGAACATATCCGCGAGGAGAACACCGGTCTGCTGGATCAGCCCTGCGAGGACAGCTGTCT
>JAFSBP010000199.1 GCA_017437205.1 Lachnospiraceae bacterium | reverse complement strand
TGGGAGCGGAAACACCGATGAATACGTCAGCGCCAACCAGCATGTCAGCAAGGGTACCCTGCTTTCTCTCAAGGTTGGTAACCTCTGCCATCTCTTCCTTGATCCAGTTCATGCCCTTCTCACGGCCCTTGTAGATAGCACCGTTGCGGTCACACATGGTGATGTTCTTAAATCCTGCGGAGAGCAGTAGCTTAACGATGGAGATCGCAGCAGCTCCTGCACCGGAGGTAACGATCTTAACATCTTCTTTCTTCTTTCCAACAACCTTCAGCGCGTTCAGCATACCTGCCAGAGTGATGATCGCGGTACCGTGCTGGTCATCGTGGAAGATCGGAATATCACATTTTTCTTTCAGTTTGCGCTCGATCTCAAAGCAGCGGGGAGCTGCGATATCCTCAAGGTTTACACCGCCGAAAGAACCGGACAGCAGGTAAACGGTATTAACGATTTCGTCAACGTCCTTGGACTTGATGCAGAGAGGGAATGCGTCTACATCACCGAAAGCCTTGAACAGAACGCACTTTCCTTCCATAACGGGCATACCGGCCTCAGGGCCGATATCGCCAAGACCTAAGACTGCGGTACCATCGGTAACAACCGCACACATATTGTGACGTCTGGTCAACTCATAGCTCTTATTTACATCCTTCTGGATTTCCAGACAGGGCTGTGCAACACCGGGGGTGTATGCTAAAGACAAATCATCCTTGGTCGCAACGGGAACACGGGTAACGACCTCAATCTTACCTGCCCACTCGCCATGCTTCTTTAAAGATTCTGATGCATAATCCATTTTAGTATCCTCCAAAATTATATCATTTATTAAAACCGATCGCTCCGTGCTTCGCACTTTCGCAATCGCTGCTTTTTTAGTTCTCAAAAGGGAACTTGTAATCCAGACCGCACTCATCACGCAGCTGAATGAATTCCTTCTGAATAGACTCGCCAACAGGAACTCCCTTGTCCTTGCGGTCAAGCCATGCCAGATACTCCTTCTCGCCTGCGGTGTAGATATGCTCCTCACCGGGTGCCTTGGCAGAATTACGCAGTGCACGGAGAATATCGCCGGTCGTATGCTTAAAGGTGTCAACGCCCATGAAGAATTCAGGGTTGATCACGAAGAAGAAATGACCCAGACGATAGAAATCGTTGCTGCCGTCAGCTGCCTTTCCGGTCAGTGCCTTCGTATGAGGGCCGCCTGCCAGTGCTGCGGACAGTATCTCAACAATGGTGGTGAATCCGTATCCCTTGTAACCGCCGGTCTCCTCGCCCAGTCCTCCGATGGGAAGAAGCGCACAGTTGCCCTTACGCATCTCGCGAAGGATCTCGCCGGAATCGGTCAGAGTTCCACCATCCTTGGTTACAACCAGACCTGCAGGGGTAGGCTTTCCGCTGCGCTCATAGAACTCAATCTTACCGTTCTGTACGATAGAGGTCGCACAGTCATAGTTGAAGGGGAACTCCTCATCCGTAGGAATGGTGAAGGTGAAGGGGTTAGTTCCCATCATCGGCTCAACACCGAAGGTAGGTGCCACAGAGGGACGGGCGTTGGTACCGGTAATACCGATCATGCCTTCCTTCTCCGCCATGGTAGACCAGTAACCTGCAATTCCGTAATGGGTGGAATTGTAGATAGTTCCGCCTGCCATACCGTAAACCTTAGCCTTCTCGATCAGCTTCTCCATCATTTTGTAAGAAGCAACCATACCCATACCGTTATGAGCATCCATAACTACCGTGGTGGGGGTTTCCTTTACAATCTCACAATTGGTCACGGGAAGCAGGGTTCCATTCTTAATACGATCCAGATAGATCGGTTTGAAACGGTTGCATCCGTGGCTCTCAATGCCGCGGCGATCAGACTCCAGCAAAACATCTGCACAAATCGCTGCATCCTCAGCGGGAACTCCGTATGCCTTGAATACGTCGATCATGAAATCATTGATCAGTTCCCACTGCACATAAGGTCTTGTTTCATTTGTTGCCATATTTTCTAAATCCTCCTTGAGATGATATAAAAACGGTAATCCGTTCGTTAACTGTATTTTTCCCGGTACTGATTCACTGTCTCCATCTTTGAAATGGTCACCGCGCAGGCACCGGCATCAAAACACGCCTTCAGTTCCTCCGGGGTTCGGATAAGTCCTCCACACATCAGTTTTGATGTGGTTCTGGTCTGAAGGTACGGTAATATTCCGCATGCAATTCCCGGCAAAATCTCCACATAATCCGGATTACAGGAATTACAGAGTGTGAGCCCTCGCTCCAATGACTTACTGTCAATCAAAAACAGACGTAAAATAGCTGTCCGATGGTTTTTTTTCGCCGTCTCAATAGTCTTCACCTTAGAGGAAATGATGCCGTCCGCTTTCAGCCGCTGACATGCATACTCACAGCCATACTCATCTGAACTGATTCCGCGCAACAGATCCAAATGAAGAAACACTTTTTTCTCATGATCATGAGCCGCCTTCACCATAGAGGCAAGCAGCGCCAGATGAATATCCATCAGTACACAGTATTTCAGATCACTCTTTAAGAATCGTTCAAACTCCTTCATCTGCGATACCGCAACAATAACCTCACGATTTAACTCGTCCATAATTTCGCCTCTGTTTTTTGCTCATAAGGCAAAAAAGGCAATGTAAATGAACCACTTCGTATTCATAACATCGCCTCTCGCACTCTCGCATTTTATTAACTTGATTACACTATAACATCCTTAACAACGGCTGTCAAGCTTATTTTTCAAAAGAATCTGCAATGATCACCCGTGTTCCGTGCTGTTCGATCTGCTCTACCATCTCCGGGAGAATTCCCTCGTCCGTGATAATCGCTTCAAAGGAACCGATGTGGCAGAAATTCATCAGATCATCCTGACCAAACTTAGCGGATTCGACCAGAAGATATGATTTTTTCGCAGAGCAAATAATACAATTCTTCGTTCCTGCTTCCGATGGATATCCGGTGTACGCATAACCGTCCATATCTACCGCCGCAGCGCCGATAAACGCAATATCAAGCTTATAGCGCCGAATCTGCTCCTCTGTCAGCGAACCGAAGCAGGACATATTTGACCCCTGCAATTCCCCACCGATCACCAAAAGCGTGACATTCTGGTAATCCGATATCTCCATCGCTACCGCAAGATTATTCGTCGCGATCACATTATGACTGTCAGAAGGCATCAAACGCCCTACCCAACGGGTAGTGGTTCCACTGTCGATAAATATCCGCTGTCCCGACTCAATCAGTTCGATTGCCTTGCGGGCAATGGCTTCCTTTCGACGCTCATTTTCATCCGGTACACGCTCTGCGGCAGTTTTTCGCAAATCACGCTTCAACAATGCTCCGCCGCGGGTGCGCACGATCTCACCCTTCTCCGCCAGCAGATCCAAATCTCTTCGAATCGTCATATCCGACACCTTAAACAGTGCACACAATTCGCGGTTTTCCACCCTTCCGTCTTTT
>JAFSBP010000198.1 GCA_017437205.1 Lachnospiraceae bacterium | reverse complement strand
TTTATGATTATATTTGGGCATATCACCAGTTACAGTTCAGCACAGATCAAACTATTGTTCACAATCCAACCGGCACCGACCTGTATTTTGAGCGTCAGGGTTGCGACTTCTGCGTAAAAGCATCAGAAACAATTGTGCTTGAAGCGTAGCGGCACCATGAATATAAACGATGCCCGGAGAGGCCTAAAGGCTCCCCGGGCATCAGTTATCTTAACTGAACAGTGTTACTTGTATTTCAATTTCAACAGCTCCCTCCCCACACTGTCTTTCTTCGACATCACGTCAGAAAACTTTCTGTACAGCGCATACAATCCCTTATACGTTTCCACATTTTCCGGGATAGGATGATACACCTTATCTGCCAGTTTTCCCAGCTTTTCAATCAGCTCACAGGTATCCTTACAACCGTGGACTTCAGGGCCGGCTGCCGCTGCCCCCAGGATTGCACTTCCCCGCGCACTGGCCTGGGAACTTCCGCACAGATAAATATCCTTCCCTATCACATCGGCATAGATTTGCATCATCATGGAATTCTTCATGGGGATTCCTCCCGCCGCAATGATTCGGTTCACCGGGCATCCGTTCTCCTCGTAGGTGTCAATGACCCGCTTATTCCCGAAGACAGTCGCCTCGATCAATGCCCGATAGATTTCTTCCGGTTTTGTACGAACCGTTAGACCGATGATCGCGGAAGTCAGCGAGAAATCCATCAGCGGAGTGCGAACACCATTGAACCAGTCCAAAGCCAAAAGTCCGCTCTCTCCGGGTTTTAAGGTTTCCGCACGAGCCTGCAGATAGGCGTGTATGCTCACACCCTCTTTTTCTGCTGCCTCCATATAGGACGCAGGAACACAATTGTCCACGAACCACGCCAGACAGTCTCCGACACAGTTCTGTCCGCCTTCGTAGCCGAACAGTCCGGGAATGTTTGCATCCATTGCTGCACTGTAGATCCCGGGGATCCCGGGTCCTTCCAATGCATTTAACATATTGTTAGCGGAAGTTCCAATGGTGCTGACCATATCACCGACTCTGGATGCTCCGCATCCTAAAACCGCTGCATGGGAATCGATCATTCCCACACCCACCGGTGTTCCGGGCAAAAGCCCAAGTTTTTTCGCCATCTCCGGAAGCAGATAACCTGCACAGCCTCCCAACGGCGCAATGCGTCCGACCAGTTTGTCCGGAACGTTCTCCGCCTCAGGATAAACCGCCCCGAAATACTCTTTAGAGGGATAACCTGTGTCCCGGCGGTACAAGCTGTTGCAACCTGCCAGCGCCACACTTCTGGTCACCTCTCCGGTCAGCTTCGACACGATCCAGTCAGCTGCCTCGATTAGGTTGTGGGTTCGAGCAAAAACTTCCGGAGCGTTCACCGCCAGCTCCACCGCCTTGGGCATGAACAACTCACAGCTAAGCCAGTCGCCATAGTAGTTGAGCCAGCTTTCACCTCGCTCTCTGGCCACCTCAAGCATGCGGTCCGCCATTTTCATCGCTCCATGATGTTTCCACAGCTTCATCCACGCTTCGGGACAGCCGTTGAACTCCGGGTATTCACTTAACGGTGTACCGTTCTCATCTACCGCGAGCACCGTTGCCGTAGTGACATCCACACCAATACCAATAACCTCCTCCGGTCGGATATTGCCTGCCTTCATGCCGGCACATATCACATACTCCAAGCCATCCAAAAAATCCTGAGGATGTTCCAGCGCAAAGTCAGGAGGGAGGGGCGTACCGTTCGGCAATGTTTCTGTCATCACTCCATGAGGGTATTCAAAGACTGCTGTTGCCGCCTCCTCGCCATTAGCAATATCTACAAACAATGCACGTACACTGAGCGTACCAAAATCAAGTCCAAGCGCATATTTTTTCATACTATTGTTCTCTCCTTATAACAATAATTTTACAGTTCCGATAACCATCGGTAGTTGGACTTACCCTGACTCCAGCCCTTGCTGTCGCACTGCAAATAGACGCTTCATCACAGGATTTTCGCATCCGAAATAATCATGCAGACGTTCAAACTCACGATATAACTTCTCATACACCGCAACATGTCCGGGAATTGGATCATATCCATATTCCTCCAGTTCAGACATCTGTTCTACCGCATCTTTCAGTGTTGCATAACCACCGGCACGCTCACCCGCCGCACTTGCTGCGTACATCGCCGCACCTAATGCCGCCGCCTGAGTCGTTTTGCACACACAAATATGACGATTGAGAACATCTGCATATATCTGCATCAACAACGGATTTTTCTTGACAATACCTCCCACCGCGTGGATTTCCGTGATTTCGATCCCGGCGCCCAGATAAGCTTCCATAATTCTTCTGGTTCCAAACGCCACGCTCTCCAGAAATGCCCGGTAGATTTCCTCCGGTTTAGTCTGCAAAGTCATACCCAGCATCATGCAGGACAATTGTGCATCCACCAATACAGAACGATTTCCTCCCAACCAGTCAAGGGCCAGCAGGCCGCTCTCTCCTGGAGCCAACCGTGCAGCCTTTTCACTCAGATAAACCTGTATATTTTTTCCTTCTTTTTCTGCCTCCTTAGTGCAGCTTTCCGGGATCATATTTTTTACACACCAGGCGAAGCTGTCACCAAGGCTGAACTGTCCGGATGCATACCCATATAGACCGGGGAGGTCACCGTTTTCCGTCATGCCAGTGGTCCCCTGCACCGCACAATCTTTATCATGCGCCAAAACAAATCCTCCGGAAGTTCCAAGCGTCAGCATTACCTTACCGGGTTCGCTGATACCTGATCCGACCACCGCAGCGTGCGCATCATAATGCGCCACGGCCACCGCAATGCCCGGCATCAGCCCCAGCTTTTTTGCCATGCCGGCAGTCAATTCCCCCGCTTTTTCTCCGATAACGCGTAACTCGCCTCGCAACTTTGTTTCAACAAAATCCTCCAGTCGTTCATCCAGCATACGATAAAATGCCTTGTCCGGATAGCCCTTTTTTTCCTGCCAAAATGCCTTATAGCCGGCCATTGCCTGACTTCTTATCAGGTTTCCGGTCAACTGCATCGTCATCCAGTCTCCGGCCTCCATGATCAGATCTGTTGCCTCATAAAGTAAAGGTGCTTCTCGAACAACCTGAAGAACCTTTACCATCATGCACTCGTCAGAAATTTTTCCACCATGTCTGCACAATAAACTGGGATTATGCAGTTGTACAGCTGCCTGCACTTCATCCTTATACGGCGCAGCTCCATGATGCTTCCAATGAATCACCCAGGATAACGGATTGTCCGCAAACTCTGGAAGGAAGCACAACGGCACACCATCTTCATCTAAACTAATTAGCGTACATCCGGTAAAATCTACTGCCACACCGATGATTTTTTCCGGATCAACACCACTCTGCTTTATCACTGTCGGCACAATATATTCCAACACGTCCAGATAGTCTTGTGGGTGCTGAAACGCCCAACCTCGCGGGACCGGCACCCCGGAAGGCAGCATACTGTCCAGCACTCCATGCGGATAATCCAACATTGCTTCGCCCATGACCTGCCCATTTCCGATATCTACGAGTAATGCTCTTCCTGATAAGGTTCCAAAATCCAGCCCAATCGTATATAACCCTTTACCTGTGTTCATTTTATGCTTCCTTTTGCGCCTGATTCTCTGTGTCTGCCGAATAGAGCTCGCTTTCAACCAAATCTTTTTGTCGCAGCCCTTATAATTTAACCCCTTTTTTTGCTAACACCTCTCTGATCTTTTCAGGAGACAATTCTCTCGGCTTCACGTTTTCCTTTATACTTAATGCTGCCGCAATACCAGCTGCTTCACCTGTCGCCATACAGATTGCCATTACCCGGTAGGAGGCATGAGCTCTATGTGTTCCAGAAATGCAGCGCCCCGACGTTAGTAAATTTTCCACTCCTTTCGGCACCAGCGCGCCGTATCGGATATCATAGGGCTCCGCCATTTTTGAATGTCCCTCTGCCTGACCACCCCCCGACGGATTGTGTATATCAATGAGAAACCATGCATTGTGGACAACCGCGTCATCGTAGTGTCTTCCTTCTTCCACATCCGAATCGCACATGATGTATTCACCGATAATTCTACGCGTTTCCCTTACACCCAGGGCATCTGCCGTTGTTTTTAACATGCAGTTTTCATAGCCGGGGATATATTTTCGTAAAAATCCAATTACCTTATCAATCTGATCCCGGAGTTCCACCTCCGCCTTAAACAGTTCCTTTGCGTCAAGCGCATCCACATCATTCAGCTGTGTTGCATTGACATTTCTTTCCCCTTGATAAAAGGTTCTGTGCAGACGAACAATCGAGACATTTTTCGGCAAAATTCCGTTTTGTTCGCACTCTTTACAGAATTCGGAATATTTTTTACCATTAGGTAACTTTACGGGGTCACTTCCGCCAAAACACATGATTGCACGGCTTTCGTCTACATTATTTATCGTAAACTCCAGAGTAGTGGGCTGAGTTCTGCCATCAATCTCTCTACCGATTTTATATTCACATCCGGCAAGAAAGGCCACTATTCCGTCACCGGTTGCATCAATTACTCTCTTGGCGGTTATCGCCATAATCCCACAAGGTGTTGTGACAATTACCCCCTTTAATGTATTATTTTCTTTGATCACATCGCAAACCGCCGTTTGCAGCATCACGTTAACATGATTTTTATACAGCAAATCAGTTAAAATGCCCTTTGCCTCCTCGGCATCAATATGTATCTCTTTACCATTTCTGGTTTCTACGGGAATTTCATCCTTGTGATTTTGTGCCAGCAGTTTTACGATCTCATCGTAGATTGTTCCCTCGGAAACTTTTCCAAGTATAGGGCTGACATTTCCGAGCGTAAGATTTCCTCCCACAGCACCGTAACGCTCAATCAACAGCACCTCGGCTCCCTGTCTTGCTGCCGCAACCGCTGCACCGATTCCGGCAGGCCCTGCACCCACCACCAGCACGTCAACTGAATTCAAATATGGTATTTCTTTTCTGTATTGATGCATCATTTTATCTCCTTCAAATCATCTCATCCAACACGCCCAGATCCCAACAAAGCCTTGACAGGACGTATTTGTCCCGGATATCCTTCGTCGCCTTAAAGGTCAGGGGAAGCAAGTTGCTCTCCAGCCCAATCTCCTCCATTGTTTTAGGAAGCCCGATGCTGACCAGCAACGTTTCAATCTTCTCCGAAGAGGGAAGTTCCTCGCTGATAATTTGCAAGATAGTTTCCCAGTTATCCATGATTCGCTGCAATCTGACTTTATGGCGGTCTTTATCGTACTTTTGCTCCTTTTCATTGAGCAGGATCATGCTTTCCGCTCCCTTGCCGAGAAACTCTCTCAACGTTTCGCTCCACACTTCAAAGCTAAATTTCTCCGCATAGTCCAGTGCTTTTTTCTGATCAGGAACAATCTTTACCAGCTTTTCATAAATCCCCACGGCAATCAGTGTTCCGATTGCACACTGAATACCATGCAATTCAACCGGAGTATCAAACTCCGCCGCGCGCATATCCCAGATGTGGGAGATGTAGTGCTCCACACCCGAAGCCGGCCGTGAAACTCCGGCAAATTTCATTGCCGCTCCACAGACAACCAATCCCTCAAACACTGCCTTTACCGCAGCTTTGTCACGCTTCAACAGACCCTCTGCCTGATCTACGCATTTTTTTAGGGATGCCCTCACCAGCTTTGCAATTTCCTCACAATAATATTCCCCGGTGATTACATGCGCAATTCTCCATTCGCAAATCGATACATATTTCGCCAGCATATCTCCTAGGCCTGATATCATCAGCTTGACGGGTGCATTGCAAAGAATATCCAAATCTCCAATGATCATATCCGCACACTTACTGTTGAGAGATATTTTAAGACCATCCATTGTCATAGAAGACGTTGCGGAAGCATATCCGTCCATGGAAGGTGCGGTTCCCACGATCACATAATATTTATTAGATACATTGGCCACAATTTTGCAAATATCATTGATCACACCGGAACCCACGCCTATCACTGCATCACAGGTCGGATCAAAATTCATCATTGCCAGACCGACATTTGCCTCGTCCGGCTCCAGATTTTCCTTGGTAAAAACATATTTCCTGACGTCAAGCCCACCGGCTACCAGACATTCACAAACTGCAGCGCCTGCCGCGGAATATGTCTTTTTATCCGCATAAACAAATACCTTTTTTGCCTTTAGTGCCAACAGCTCGGACGGCAGTTCATTGATTACTCCATCCCCGATGATCACCTTAGACGCAAAGGAATGCTCCTTACCGCACTTACAACTGAATTGCTCCAATTCTCCAAACATTTCTTTCCATGCTCCTTTTCCAAATAATGTTATTGTAATGTACCGATTGTATTGCCTTTTATTATATCTTTCCCCAAACCAAAAATCAATTTTTAAGAATTAGATTGACAAAACAATCATATATTGATTATTATATTGATAATAATGACTGTAAGATAGTCAACTTACCTTTAAAAATGGGAGCGTTAAAATGTCAGTATTCAGCAGAGAAAATCAATATATCAATTTACTTGCAGAAAGATCGCACACAGTGAAAGAACTTTCCGAAAAATTATTTGTGAGCGAACCTACTGTCCGAAGGGATATTATTCAATTGCAAAATAAGCAGCTGCTAGTCTGTAAACGAGGTACCGTTTCCCTGAAAACCAAATCACCGGATCAGCGAATTCCGTTGTTCATCCGGGATCTTGAACAGAACGAAGAAAAGAAGACCATCGCACTGAAGGCAATTTCACATATTAAAAACGGAGATGTAATTATGCTTGACGCATCCACCTCCGCTTTTTATCTGCTGCCTCACCTTGCTGAATTTAAAAATATTCTCATCATAACTAACGGTGCCAAAACGGCATTGGAAGCTGCTTCCATGGG
>JAFSBP010000197.1 GCA_017437205.1 Lachnospiraceae bacterium | reverse complement strand
GGAAAGTATCAGGAAACATTAGAATTATACCGGAATATGACACTTCAATTAGAAAGAGAGTACTGTTAGGGTTACTAGGAGGAAAGATTATGGGTCTATTTAGAAGTTTGTTGGGTGGAGGAACTAATGCAATTGAAGAAAGTAAATATAATGCGTTATTGTCATTTGTAAAAGTTGGATTAGCTTTTTTGAGTGGATCAGATGGGGGAGCCTTAGTTTGCGTAGTAATGGCAATTCGATTCAATATTTTTTAACATGTCGCTCAACATTTTTTGTCTATCAAGACGAATTAGGGATCGGTGTAGAAGTATTGTTAAAAAATCAAGGAGGAAATTGTCCTCTTGAATTATGGAATGCTTTCGTGAATGAAGTAGATATTACAAAAAAGTCAAGAAGCGCAAGTGGTGAGCAATTAGCCATTCAAACAGTATTCCCTATCAAAAAAGGAACATCAAAATTGTATTTCAATAAATTGGCACAAGATATGATTGCAACCTATCCAGGTTTGCAGCTTAGAAGTGAACGCGACATTTTATCATTTGTCGTATCTGGACGCGATACAGGTAGTAAATTTGGCTACCGTTAATTATCATTCAATATATCAGATAAAGTAAAATTCTGCGTAAAAGTAAGCGTATAAAAGCAAAATTTGATGAGTGAGGTGGCGTGGAAAACCCGATTAGTAATATCTGTATATGATACTCTAACCGGATTTTCTGTTTAAAAATTTAACAATTTCTCAATCCAACTCTTTTCCCACATCTTTATACTTACTGTTCAACGGACTGTCCTCGTCCGCTTCATTCTGATACCGTCCGACAACCGTGGAAGCCAGCTCTACGCTGAGCAGTGTGCCGGCTCCGGCCACGCAGCCACCGGGGCAGGCCATGCCTTCCAACAGATAGCCGTTGTACTTGCCGGCCTTTGCCAGTTGCATGAGCTTGCGGCACTCGCGAAGACCTTGAGCGTTGGCGATCTTAACCTCCGCATCGGGCTTCGTCTCTTTGATCACATCGGCAACTGCCTTTGCAACGCCGCCTGCG
Source organism: Lachnospiraceae bacterium (assembly GCA_017437205.1). Taxonomy (GTDB): domain Bacteria; phylum Bacillota; class Clostridia; order Lachnospirales; family Lachnospiraceae; genus RGIG423. Next base: position 3,543 of record JAFSBP010000197.1, on the reverse strand, counting down.
ACCGCGAAACCGCGTCCGGAAGCGGTGCCTTCTTTCATGGATTCACCCTCGGGAATCTGCGCAAAATCAATTTCTTTCGCCTGGAACATACCCATCAGCTCCTCAAAGGTCAGGACAAAGTCCACATCGGAGCGGATGTCTTCGCGGATAGCTTCCAGCTTCTTTGCGGCGCAGGGGCCGACAAATACGACCTTGCAGCCGGGGTGAAGCTTTTTCTGGAGTCTCGCGGTGAAGACCATGGGGGTCAGGGTCATGGAGATGTTCTGCGTCTCTCCGGGGAACAGTTTATGAATCATAGAGTGCCAAGCGGGGCAGCAGGATGTCGCCATATATTTGTGCTTCTCCGGCACGTTCTCCATAAAGTCTTTTGCTTCTTCAATGGTACAAACATCGGCACCGATTGCCACCTCAACCACGCTGTCGAATCCAAGCATCTTCATGGCGGTGGTGAATTTTTCCGGTGTGGAGTCTTTTCCGAACTGACCGATGAATGCGGGGGCTACGATGGCGATCACCTTATCGCCCTTTAAGATGGACTGGATAATCTGGAAAATCTGACCCTTGTCCACAATGGCACCGAAGGGACAGCTCACCAGACATTGGCCACAGGCTACACATTTGTCCTGGTTGATCACAGCCTGTCCGTTTTCGTCAATGCCGATGGCATCCATGCCACAGGCGGCCTGACAGGGGCGCTCCAGATGGATGATCGCATGGTAGGGGCAGGCCTTCGCGCACTTGCCGCACTTGATACATTTTTCCTGATCAATATAGCTCTTTCCGTTCACGAAAGAGATGGCGCCCTTCGGGCAGACCTTCTGGCAGGAAGCGGCCAGACAGTTCTGGCAGTTTTCTGTCACCCGGTACTGATTTGGCGGGCAGGCATGGCACGCGTAGGGGATAATGTTGATGAGCGGCGGCTCATAGTACTGCTCGGCAATGGCCGCATGGTCCATACCGTCCGTCATCAGGGTACGGGACTGGACAGGACGCAGGGAAAGACCCATGGCAAGGCGGACGCGCTCGCCGGCAATGGCTCTCTCAAGGAAAATGGATTCACGGTGCAGCGGGCTGTCGCCCGGCACGATAATATAAGGAAGATCCTCGACCTTCGAATAGTCACCGCCCTCGTAGGCCATTCTGGCCACTTCGGTGAATACCTTTTTACGAATGTCTGTAATCAAAGACGGAATTCCACGCATGGTAATACCTCCGGATTGTTTCTGATTTTGAACCGCGGGAGCGGGTTGCCCCACTTGACAAACACGCCGCGATTCTTCATAATAAGTATAACGTGAGAAATCAATTTCGCCAAGAGTCTTTTTTATGGAAGTTTTGGAATTTATGCATAAAATTAAGATTTTTGCGGTAAAAGGAGACAAAAATGAAGAAAAAAACATTATGGCTTACCCAGACAGCGATGTTGATCGCACTGCTTTTGGTGCTGCAGTCGGTGACAAAGGGAGGCGGTCAGTATGTGACCGGTTCCTGTGTCAATGCGGTGCTGGCAGTGGCTGCTTTGGTGGCAGGGATTGGGAGTGCGGCGGTGGTTGCGCTGGTATCCCCTTTCGCTGCGTTTCTATTGGGCATTGGCCCTCAATTGTTGCCCATCGTTCCGGCGATCGCGCTGGGAAATCTGGTGTATGTAGCTGTGCTGTGGGTGATCACGAAGAGACATAAGCTGATGAGTACCCGCGGTGTGATCGCATGGCTGACGGCATCTGTTTGTAAATTTTTGACCCTGTATCTGGTGGTTGTTCAGCTCTTATGTAGGATATTGACGCTGAAGGAGCAGCAAATTGCGACCTTTACGGCGATGTTTTCCTGGCCGCAGCTGGTGACGGCACTGGTTGGCGGTGGGGCGGCGCTGCTCGTTGCGTCAGCGTTGCGCAGCTCGCACAATGTGGGCTGGGTGTAAAGACTAACAAGAGAGGAGACGAATGATGAGAGAAATTAACGTTGCTCAAATTACCGAGGTGATTGCCCGCCTGTGCATTGAGGCGAATACCCATCTGCCTGAGGATGTGAAGGGTGTGATTAAGAAATGCCGTGCCTGTGAGGACGGTGAGATTGCATGCGGCATTCTTGACCGGATCATTGAAAATTTTGAGATTGCAGATGCGGAAAATGTGCCGATTTGTCAGGACACAGGTATGGCCTGTGTGTTCCTGGAAATCGGTCAGGATGTGCATCTGGTTGGTGGAAATCTTGCGGAGGCTGTGGATGAAGGCGTCCGCCGTGGCTACGAGAGTGGATACTTAAGAAAATCTGTGGTGAAGGATCCCATCCGTCGCGGAAATACCGGGGATAATACCCCCGCGATGCTCTATACCGAGATTGTTCCCGGTGAGCAGGTGAAGATCACTCTCGGGCCGAAGGGCTTCGGAAGTGAAAATATGAGTGCGATCCGCATGTTCAAGCCATCCGCAGGTTTGCAGGGAATCAAGGATTTTATTCTGGAAGTGGTGGAGACCGCAGGTCCCAATCCTTGTCCGCCCATGGTGGTGGGTGTCGGTATCGGCGGCACCTTTGACAAGGCAGCGCTTCTCGCAAAGAAGGCGCTGATGCGCCCGGTGGACTCCTCAAATGCGGACCCTTACTATGCGGATCTGGAGGCGGAGATGCTTGAGAAGATCAATGCATTGGGCATTGGACCGCAGGGCTTTGGCGGCAGAACGACGGCTTTGGGTGTGAATATTGAGACGCTGCCGACGCATATTGCTGGGATGCCCTGTGCAGTGAATATCAATTGTCATGTGACCAGACATAAGACGGAGGTGATCTGATGGAAAGACATATTACTTTGCCTCTGACAGAGGAGCTTGCAAAGACGCTTCATGCCGGAGATACCGTATACGTAACCGGCACGATCTATACCTCACGTGACGCGGGACACAAGCGCATGTGTGAGGCACTGGCGGCAGGAGAGAAGCTTCCTTTCGATCCTACCGATGCGACGATCTATTATGTAGGTCCGACGCCTGCGAAGCCGGGGCAGGTCATCGGTTCCGCAGGTCCGACGACCAGCGGACGTATGGATGCCTATGCGCCGACCATGTTGTCCGTAGGGGCCCGCGGAATGATCGGAAAGGGTGCCAGACTGCCTGAGGTGGTCGAGGCCATGAAGAAGCATTCCGGCGTTTATTTCGGAGCAATCGGCGGTGCAGGAGCATTGATCGCGAAATGTATTAAGAGCGCGGAACTGATCGCCTACGAGGATCTGGGCGCGGAAGCCCTCCGAAAACTTTACGTGGAGGAGATGCCGCTAGTGGTGATCATCGACTGCGAGGGCCGGAATCTCTATGAGGAACGACGCGCGGCGTACTTGGAACAGAGAAAATAAAGGATGTAAAAAGGGCTGTGAAATTTTCACAGCCCTTCGTTTCTCAATAATTCTCTTTTCTAATCTCAAAGTATGCCTTCGCGTGCTTACATACGGGGCAAAGCTCAGGAGCCTTCTCACCAATCACCAGGTGACCGCAGTTGCGGCACTCCCACATGACGATGCCGGCTTTTTCAAATACCTGCTGTGTCTCAACATTG
>JAFSBP010000196.1 GCA_017437205.1 Lachnospiraceae bacterium | reverse complement strand
GGTGACCGGCAGTGGCGACTCTTCTAGGTGTTCAAAAATCATATTCAGCATTTCACGAAGCTCGGAAACATTGTCCTCCTCGTGGATGGTTTCCCCAATGTGTCTGACAAAGGCCGCAATCAATTCGGCTTCCTCAGGCACATGGGTCATCCCGTAGATGCTGTCGCGGATGCCCTCTAGAATCACACATTGATTTTTGCGCATCTCCAAATACGAAATAAAGTAGGTGGAATGCTGGCGTAGCGTGTTGTTAAAATTGTGATAAGCTTTGGCAATGGTCTTATCCAGCGCTTTTTCAAGATCCTCCAACTGTCGATCCCCCTTTACTTTTTGGGAAAGGGTCTCGATATCGATGGACAACTGGGAGACGATAAAACTCATCTGTGTTTCCAGCCGGGCGATGTCCTTTAGGATACGCTTGTCCTTTTTGGGCATGTAGAGGTTTACGAGGACGCCGAATGCAGAACCGATCAACACCAGGATCAACTCGTTGAGTGCAAAGGAAGGCTCAAAGGACATTTTCATCAGAAAGTGGGTGCCAATCACTGCATTTACCGAAATCGCGCCGCTCCAATCGGCCAAATAGCTGATGCCTACGAGAAAAAGCATGAACAGCCCGAATTTGACGTAATCGTAGGTGCCGTGGAGAAAGATCATTGCAAGGGCAATGGTGACGAAGTAAGAGAGCAGACGTTTGACTGCCAATTTGAGGGTTTCGCGCTTAGTATCCTGAACGGTCAGGAAGGTAATGATCCCCGCCGAGGTGCTATATTCCAAACCGATAGTTTCTGCAACAAAAATAGCAAGGCTGCTTCCGATGGCAATGCGCAAAACCTTCGGAAAATTCAGTTTTTCTAGAAAGGCGTGGAAGTCCATAAATGAAAAATCCTTTCAAGTAGATTCTATTACTATATCATACCATAAAAAAGAATATATGCCAAGAGAAAGAAGGCGGGTTTTGCGGAAATATTAAAAAACAGACAAAAAGTAATTGACAATTCGGGATATAAGGAGTAATATTTATCTTAATATTTGAGAAGCCAATAATTTTTGGAGAGAAAAAGATGTACACAGTTCTTTTTGCAGCTGCATATGTGTATTTTTACTTTACCTTTTATTTTTTTGGTAAGGTCAATTTTGGTTGCACTGCAAGAAGCGAAGGAAAGTGATCATCAGAATGGATTGGATGAAATAAACGTCGCTGCAGTGTGGGTTGCTGCAGCGACGTTTATTTTTCCGATTTCAAAGGGCGAAATCACCAAAGGACAGTTAATGTCGCGGAAACAATAAGCGAAGGGATGGAACACAAAAATGGTAATTATCTTAAAAAACAATGCGGACGAAAAACAGTTAAATCATTTGAAAGCGTGGATGAAAGATCTGCACATTGAAGTCCATGAGACCGTCGGTAAGAAGCAGACGATTCTCGGTCTGGTCGGAGATACCACGGTGGTGGACATTCAGATGATGCGTGCACTGGAGATTGTCGAGGATGTTCGGCGGATTCAGGAACCCTATAAGGCTGCCAATCGAAAGATGCATCCCGAGGACACCGTTGTTTCGGTGGGAGATGTGAAGATCGGTGGCGGAAATTTTGCGATTATTGCCGGCCCCTGCTCAGTGGAGAGCGAGGGGCAGATCTGCGAGATCGCTGCGTCGGGAAAGGCGTCCGGAGCGAAGATGATCCGCGGCGGTGCGTTTAAGCCGAGAACATCCCCCTATGCGTTCCAGGGAATGCGCGCAGACGGAATCGCACTTTTGGAGGAAGCGAAGGAGAAGACCGGACTTCCTATCGTGACCGAAATCATGGATTTGTCACAGCTTCCTCTGTTTGAAAATGTGGATGTGATTCAGGTGGGCGCGCGTAATATGCAGAATTTCGAATTGTTGAAAGGTTTGGGCAAGGTCAATAAGCCTATTTTGTTAAAACGTGGTCTTGCGAACACCTTGCAGGAGCTTTTGATGAGTGCCGAATACATTATGGCCGGCGGCAATGAACAGGTCATTCTGTGTGAGCGTGGAATCCGCACCTTTGAGACGGCCACGCGAAACACTCTGGATCTCTCCTGCATCCCGGTGCTCAGAAAGATGACGCATCTGCCAATTATTATTGATCCCAGCCATGCGACAGGCATCTCTTCGCTGGTAAAGCCCATGGCGATGGCAGCAGCAGTGGCAGGCGCGGACGGATTGATTATCGAAGTACACAATAATCCGGCGCGGGCGCTGTGTGACGGGCCTCAGTCATTGACACCGGAGGCATTCGGTGATATGGTAAAGGCGGTAAATCAAGTTCTGCCCTTTGCGTGCAGGGAGTGACGGAGGAAATTTATAGATGAAAATAGGAGTGGTTGGATTGGGTCTCATCGGAGGCTCTATCGCAAAGGCAATAAAATCCCACACGGAGCACACGGTGCTGGGATATAATCGGACGAAAAGTGTCATGTATGCGGCGCTGGAGGACGGAACCATTGATGGTGTGCTGGAGGATTCAAATATCAGTCAGTGTTCTTATTTGATCATTGCGCTTTATCCGGATCAGATTGTGGAGTATCTGAAGGAAAAGTCTCTGTTGATTTCCGGGACAACCATTGTGTTCGATTGCGGAGGAACAAAGGAAAAGGTCTGCAAGGCGGGATTTGCACTGGCTGAGCAGTACGGATATACGTTTATCGGAGGACACCCGATGGCGGGAATTGAGAAATCCGGTTACGATTATTCGACGGGAGAAATGTTCCGCGGCGCATCCATGATTTTTGTACCGAAGGAGAACGAAAAGCCGGATATTATAGAGGCAGCGACGAAATTTGTGTATTCACTGGGGTTCGGCATGGTGAAGCTCACGACCTATGCGGAGCATGACCGTGTGATCGCTTACACTTCCCAGCTGGCTCATGTGGTGTCCAGTGCCTACATTCAGAGCCCGACAGCGCTTCAGTACGTGGGATTTTCCGCGGGAAGCTTTCGCGATATGACGCGGGTTGCGTTTTTGAATGAGGGAATGTGGAGTGAGCTGTTTTTGGAAAATCAACCGTATCTGGAGAGCGAGCTGGACCGGTTGATCGAGAATCTCACAGCATATAAGGAAGCACTTCATGAGC
>JAFSBP010000195.1 GCA_017437205.1 Lachnospiraceae bacterium | reverse complement strand
GTCCGGATACCGGAGATATAAGTAATGGTATTTGGTGGTTGATGTGGCTGCTTATTGCTGCAAGTATTTTGGGACGCATTATCTTCAAGCGGCAAAGAATCAGATAAGATGAATTAGAAAGTATGTTAGGAGCAGAATGCAGCCTGTTCGAGAAATAATCGAAAGGGCTGCACTGCTCTGTCTTTCTTCATCAATGAAGTTACGGGTAGAGGAGCTTTGAAATGTTAAGTTATTTAAGCAGCATCAAAGAAATTGACGAAAGTAACGTTGATACGGTCATTCTTCCGATCGGCAGCGTGGAACAGCACGGATCTCACCTTCCGGTGGGAACGGATTATCTGATCGCACAGGCGGTAGGTGAGGCGGTGGCAGAGAAGTTAGATGCATTTTTGCTCCCAACATTGCCGTTTTCTACCTGTTATGAACACAGAGGAAGACGTGGCAGCAGCATTTGCACGCGTCCAAGTAGCTTTTACCAGATTCTTCAGGAACTGGTGTTGAATTTACATGATCAGGGTTTTAAACGTGTGATTATCTTGCTGGGGCATGGTGGTACATTTATTGCCGGTCCTGCAGTTCGCGAACTGAATGCAATGTATGATGATTTGCAGGTTGTATTGGTTTTTCCGATCACAAATGATAAAATAAGAGCGATTATGGAGAATAAGACGGTGGAAATCCATGCCGGAGAGAAGGAAACCTCCTGTATGCTGTATTTGTGTGAGAAGGCGGTAAACAAGGAATTAATGCTGCAGAATGATGAGATACCGGACGTTCCGCAGGAATATTTAAATTATGCTTCGTTGCTCAAACTCAGCAAGACAGGCGTATGGGGGAAACCATCCCTTGCCACAAAGGAAAAAGGTGAAAAAATTTTTAACCTAATGGTAGAGGCGACGATTGATTATATCCATAAGGCTTTCGAGGCAACTACGGAAAGTAAATGGTAGCTTTGAGGAGGAAATAAAGGCTCAGGGCAAACACTTATGAGGAGGCGAGAATATGTTGACAAGTAAAGAATATATTTCACAGTTGGCAAGAGGAATCGAGCCTGCACTGGCATTCAAAGAGGGGATGTGTTTTTCGGATTGGCAGAAGGAGGCACATGCAAAGCTGGAAGAATTACTTGGTCTTCCGTTGCAGGAATGTGAGTTGGCATTTGAAATATCTGGTGAGCAGGACTATGATCACTACAGCAAAATTGATTTCTCTTTTCAAAGCGAACCGGGATATCGTGTTCCCTGCGCTCTGTTGGTGCCGAAAGGCAAAAAAATGCCTGGGACAGGAGTCATCTGTCTGCAAGGTCATTCAACAGGAGCGCATATTTCTCTGGGGGAAAGCAGGTATGAAGGTGATGATGACCTGATTGCCGGAGGCAGAGATTTTGCTATCAGGGCGGTGGAAGAAGGCTTTTGCGCGATTGTGATGGAACAGCGCTATATGGGTGTTTTGGCAGAAACGGAAGATGGACAACCTGCCTGTCTTAAAGATAATGCTGCGATGGGAAGTTTTCTGCTTGGCAGAACACCGATAGGAGAGCGTGTCTGGGATATACATCGGCTGATAGATGTTATTCAGAATTATTTTGGAAAATATATTGATCCTTCTAAAATTATTTGTATGGGTAATTCGGGCGGCGGAACAGCTACTTTTTATGCTTCATGTTATGATGAGCGGATATGTCTTTCGATGCCATCCTGCGCAGTGTGTACATATGATGAGTCGATCATGGCAATGTGGCATTGTCCCTGTAATTGTATCCCCGGAATTCGTAATTACTTTAACATGGGCGATTTGGGCGGACTGATTGCGCCGAGACCGGTAGTGGTTGTGTGCGGTGTGGAAGATAATATTTTCCCTCTTGCGGGCGTGGAGACGAGTTATGAAACAATGCGTTACATTTATCAGAGTGTGGGAAAAGAAGAACTGTGTCGGTTGGTAAAAGGAAACGGAGGACATCAGTTTTATCCCGATGAGGCATGGCCGGTGGTGAAAGAATTATTAGGCGATAAATGTACTGAAGGGAAAGATTAACTAAAATCATGGTTTTTTATACGCCAAACAAAATTGTCAATGGAGGAGTTTCCGGTCTTTCTACCGTGCTATTTTATGCGTTAGGTATTCAGCCGGGAGTTTCCTTTGCGGTGATTAATATTATTCTACTGTTGTTGGCGGTGAAGTTTTTGGGAACGCAATTTGTGAAGGACACTATTTTGGGGGCTGCATTGATTTCCTTGTTTGTCCAGCTATTTACATATTTGCCGCCAATGACATCCGATCCGATGCTGGCAGCAATATTCGGCGCTGTTCTGTATGGTTTTGGAATTGGACTTACCCTTACGCAAGGAGCGTCAACAGGAGGAACGGACTCTAATTGTTTTTAGGACAGTTGATTTGGCTTTGTATGGAATTGTTGCATTGTTCCTGTCGTCATTTTCTATCAATTGGTTAATCAGCAAATTGAATGTATCCAAGCTGGCATTTGTCGTGTCAGATAAGGGACTGGAAATATCAAAATTTCTCGTTTCACATTCACACAGAGGGGTGACCATTATCGATTCGGTGGGCGCATACACGATGAAGGGAAATAAAGTGTTGATGTGTGCATTGAAAGAGAGTGAGATTACTTATTTCCAAGAATCCATTCTGGAATTAGACAGTAATGCGTTTATCATTTTTTCAGAGTCTCAACAGATTGTTGGAAATGGATTCAGGGTGTATAAATAAACAGACAAGACTGATAAACCGTGGCCTTTATAACTTGGCTACGGTTTATCAGTCTTGTTTCTTACTCAAACACCAGCTCTCCAAAATCGCACGGACGATGGAACGCCGGCGTCTCGCTGGTCACCCGGTTCCATGCAAAGTAGTGAGGCTGTGCGGTTTCGTCTCCGCACTTATAAAAGTTTGCGCGGATGCGCTTTCCGGACTCTGCAGAAAATTCCGGGAAGAACTGGCGGATGAAGGTATAGGGAATCTGGTAGGTGATTTCCCAGCCGTCTGCGGTGCGAGTTGATTTCGGATTGAAGGGCGCTCCACCTTCGGGAAGCAGACGGACCAGGGTGTCGACATTGTAGCCTAGGCCCAGATATATGCAGCAGTTCGGATTGAACTCAACATTAAAATAGCGGTCATCGCCGGGGATGGGAGAGAAGAAAAATTCCAGACAGCTGTCCTCGCAGGGCTGATCCAGCAGACCGGTGTTCTCCGCACGGATATGTTCTTCCTTCGCGGAAAGGTGCACATAAAGCGCGTTCTCGTCGTAGCAGATCTGTGCAACTGCAGAGATGTCTACCTCCGGTGTCCACAGTAGGTGGTCAATCGCAGCGACGGGGAGCTGGGACCAGTCGAGATGTTCGGGTTTTTTTGAAATTACATGAGTTCTCATTGTTCGTCTCCATT
>JAFSBP010000194.1 GCA_017437205.1 Lachnospiraceae bacterium | reverse complement strand
GTATAATAAGGATGGCACTTGGAGCAGATTTCTACGTGGATGTCCTTCTTCGTAGAACCGGTTACGAACTCGTTACCGCAGTTGCAAACAACCTTTGCCTGATAGTAATTGGGCTGGATTCCTTCCTGCATGATATTCACCTCACTTACACAATCTTATATATTATTCTTTGGCTGCCGGAAGATTCACGGGTGATTCGCGAATTTCTTCGCAACACGCCAATCATTTCATTAAACAGCGCAGATAATTATAACACATACTATTTCTAAATGCAAGCCAAAATATCATTTTTTTCGCACTTAGCTCAAGAAATTTCCTTTATTTTTCAAACTTTTTCCGCATTATACTTCTCAAGACAGCGATTAATACGGTCGACAGGGTTCAACAGCTCACTCACCGACATGCCGTGATTCAGGTAATCAATGATAAGCGCAATATACTTGCTCATGTCCACGCTGGTGTAATATGAACGCGACAAAAGTGCAGGCGTCTGATAAATCAGATTCGTCGTAAAGATTCTGTCAATCAATCCGTTCTCGTGATACTCATCAAATTTCGCCAGACCATTGGTAAACAGGCCGAAGGTGGAGCAGATAAATACCTTGCGAGCCTTTCTGCGTTTTAACTCCTTCGCTGTATCTAACATACTCTCACCGGAGGAGATCATGTCATCGATGATGATCATGTCCTTGCCCTCCACATCAGCGCCCAGGAATTCATGGGCAACAATGGGGTTGCGTCCGTTCACTACACGGGTATAATCTCTTCTCTTGTAGAACATACCCACATCAAGCCCCAGCACGTTCGCCAGATAGATAGCTCTGCCCATGCCGCCCTCATCGGTACTGATGACCATCATGTGATCGCTGTCCACCTGAAGATCTTTCTCTGTCGCCAGCATCGCCTTAATAAACTGATAATTAGGATTGAAGGTCTCAAAACCGGTCAACGGAATCGCATTCTGCACTCTGGGGTCATGAGCGTCAAAGGTCAAAATCTGATCCACGCCCATACCTACCAGTTCCTGCAACGCCAGTGCGCAGTCAAGAGACTCTCTTCCGCTGCGCTTGTGTTGACGGCTCTCATAAAGAAAAGGCATGATCACGGTAATGCGCTTCGCCTTTCCTCCTACCGCAGCAATAATACGTTTTAAGTTTTGGAAGTGATCATCCGGAGACATGTGATTTATCTTTCCGCGGAGAGAATAGGTCATGCTGTAATTACAAACATCCACCACAATATAAAGGTCGTCGCCGCGAACAGAAGTCTCGATCACGCCCTTTCCTTCGCCGGAACCAAATCGAGGCACCTTCGTCTCTACCAGATATGTGTCACGATCATATCCCTCGTAGACTGCTACAGTTGGATTCGCCTTGCCGCGCTCCTGTCTCCATTCCACAAGATACTGATTTACCTTGGATACCAGATTCTGACAGCCATCCACAGCAATCACTCCAAGCGGTCCTACCGGCAACATATCAAATTTTTTCTCTTCTCCCATAACTTCCCTCCGTCAATGTCGTCACTTTGCAAACAATGTTTTTCCTTAAACGTATATTTTTTAAAATGCTAGACGCATTCTTTATACCACTGTATGTAGGATAAAGTCAAGTGCTAACTATATTTTTTTATTTCTCGGATGTCCGGCCCAAAAAAACGGATAACCTGATACGCACTGTTGATGCGCGAAACGATGCGGTCAGCGTAGGTGTCCCTGAGTTCATTTGGGGACAAATTGGTTGAAATCACAGTGGACTGCCCGCGTTTCAACCGCTCATCAAGACATCGAAACAGCTCCATGTTGGTCATGGAATTGTTAAGCTCTGTACCCAGATCATCAATAATGAGCAGTTCGCAGTCCCTGATGAGACCGGCCCGGCGTTCTGCCTCCACATCCTCACCGCCGGACACTCTGGCCGCCGCCATCGTGTCGGTTAATTCCACTGCGCTCATGTATACCACCGATACACTCTGCTCGATCAAGTCTTTTGCGATACAATGAGTGAGGAAGGTTTTTCCCACTCCCGCAGGACCCGTAAACAACAGATTCCCGCCCTTTTCCTTGAACTCATGGGCAAACTGCCTGCACCGTTCTGCCACCGCAGCCATGTAGGCAGGAAGTGTCAACCCACTCTCACGGTTGATCAAAAACTTAGGATCGTAATACCGATCAGTAAAGGTATCAAAATTTTCCTTCTCCAGTTGTCTTTCCAGCCCGCTTTCACGATAAAGCAGTGCGATTTCCTGCTGGCGAAAGCATTTACACTTTTTTCCCAGTGCATACCCCGTGTCTTTACACTGAGGACACTCATAAGTCATCTCCATGTCCTCAGGGGAATAGCCACAGGCAACCAGCAACATTTTTCGTTCCTCACGAAGCTCGTTCAGGCGCTTTTTCGCCCTCTCGCTCTGCTCATGCCCTAAAAGAGCCGCTCTGGCAAGTCCCGCTGCCGCCTCGCTGATGGCCGACTCGTAGTCCGCTACTCTGGGAACCGCCGCATATATTTTTTTCCGCCTCTCATTCAACAGTGCCCGATTTTTCCGCTGACGGGCTTCATAGATTTTCATCACTTCATTGTACTGTCCGTTATTCAGCGCCATACTTTACTCCTCTTGACCGGCCGCCCTCGTAAACTTACTGATCGCTTCCTCCATGAGGGAGTCATTCTTCGCGATCAAACTGTCGTAATCGGTGTCCCTCTGCTGATAATTGTGAAAACGGTTGGGACGGTTTCCCACTCCCGCCGGACGCTCTGTCGCGCGTTCTTTTTTCGCTGTTTCCCGCTTTCGATGCTCGTTCTGCTCCAGCGACTCAATATCCCGCTTCGTCCGTACACCACTCTCCTTCCATGAAGATAATATCTTATCTGCATAGGGAAAACTGGGCTCATGGATCTGAAATACCGTCCGATCACAGGCCTCAATGATCACATCGAGATCAAATCCGTACTGCATCAGCCACTTTTCCATCATTTTCTTTTCTGAATTGTTGGGATTTCTCTTTGTAAGGCCAAACGCCTTCATAATCTTCCACATATCCTGGCGGTAGATTGCCTGCATCGCCTCCGCCTCTGTCGGCGTCCTCACGCCGCGCTCATGCCACTCAAGGGCAATTTTTTCCATTGTCCGCACACTGCTGTATCCATTCTCAATGCAGGTCTCCGCAAGATATTCAAGCAGATCTGCCGACATCCCCAGTGTGTCATACAGGTAGGCAAAAATATTGCAATCCTCTCTGGAAAGAGGTTTCTTTTTATATGCGCTCACGATACTGAGAAGCTGGGAGAACGCCTCATCTTCGGCAAGCTTTTCCGTGTTAAGTCTAGCTCCCTTCGTCTGTGAGAGCGGTTTCACCGCCGGTGCTGCTACTGCCGCTTCCCATGCGGCCGGTGAAATCGCAGAAACATCTTCCTTCGCATGCCGCTCTTGAAGCTCCTTTAGCCGAACTCCCGAAAGGTTCTTCTCCCCGTCATAGCAGAGAGAAACAACCCCCTGCTTTTCCCAGTAATTTAATCCTCTGTGTACGTCTTTTTCCATACACTCCAAAAAATCAGCCAATGCTGTCACACTGATTTCCGACTCCGGTGTCTGAAAATACCTAAGCAGCATCAGATATATCTTAATGTATTCGCCGTTCGCGCGTGGCATAAACCGATCAATGAACAGATTCGACACC
>JAFSBP010000193.1 GCA_017437205.1 Lachnospiraceae bacterium | reverse complement strand
GTTTTTCTGATAAATTTAAAAATATACAATCTCCGACATTTTTTCTCTAGATGCGACAGTAATCGGAAAGTCACTTCCCTTATACGGGCAATCTCCCAGCGATATCTCCACATTTACCGACTGGTAAGCCAGATCCGGATAGTTGTTTTCCTTGCTTAGGTGTCCCAGAAAAATATGTCTCATATCATCGTGAAGCACTTCACAGAGCAGATGCCCTGCCGACTCATTGGACAAATGTCCTCTCGCACCCAAGATGCGCTGTTTCAAATAGTAAGGGTAAGGCCCTGTCTCCAGCATTCGGATATCGTGGTTAGCCTCCAGCAAAAGCACATCCAGACGATGCAGGCGATTCACTGTATACTCGCTGTACTCACCGAGATCCGTCATCACCGCGGCCGCCTTCCCCTCATGATCAATGCGGTAGGCGCAAGGGTCCGCCGCGTCATGAGAAATGCGGATCGGATCTACGCTCAGATCACCGATCTCAAACGGCTCATCCGGGCAGATAGGGCAAAAAAGCTCTCTAGGCATCGCTCCGAGGGACGATGTCGCCAGAATGCGCTTTATGGTCCGCTCCGTCGCATAGACCGGAATCTGATACTTTCTCAGCAGCACACCCAGACCACAAATGTGATCTGTGTGCTCGTGAGTAATCAAGATTCCACTCACATCGCTTCCCGAAAGTCCCAACTCTCTCAGCCCCTGATCGATTTTCCTTGCCGAAATTCCGGCATCGATCAGCAAATGTGTATGGTCACTGCCGGTGTAGATGCAGTTTCCGCTGCTCCCACTGGCAATACTTGCAAATCTCATTATCAATTCTCTTCCTTTGCCTGTAGTTCCTTCAGTGCACGCTCAATCTGCGCCTTCGTCTCGGTGAGGGAGCCGCTATTGTCAATGACACGGTCACAGCCCAGGCGAAACTGCTCGTCCGTCAGCTGACTGTCCATCACCGCACGAATCCGTTCATCAGTGTAGCCCCGACTCTCTTTCAAGCGCCGCCTTCTGGTTTCCGCGTCCGCGAAAATGTACCAGAACTCGTCGCACACGTCCTCATAGTGTGCCTCCAAAAGAAGCGCCGCCTCGACAGCAATCCATCTGGCCTCACTTGACCTGCATCGGCGAATAATCTCCTCTTTTACCGCGGGATGGATGATCGCATTTTGCTTTTCTAACATCGCCTTATCTTGAAAAATAATCTCAGCGATTTTCTGGCGGTCCAGCGTACCGTCCGCTTTTATCACCGCAGGGCCGAATAACTCTGCTACCGGCAAAAAGCATGCTCTGCCCGGCTCCATCAGTTCCCGTCCCACCTCATCCGCGGCAATCACTTCCGCGCCAAAGTTCTCTTTCAACAGAGACAGCACCTGACTCTTTCCGGCACCCACACCACCGGTTATCCCAATCACATAACTCATGATTCTTTCCTCTTACTTCGTCTCAAACCAGCTCTTTCCCGACTGGATTTCAATCTCCAGCGGCACCTCCAGAGCTGCCGCTCCCATCATCGCTTCCTTCACCAGCGTCTTCACCTCATCCTCCTCCGCAAAAGGAACCTCCAGAAGAAGTTCATCGTGCACCTGAAGGACAATCTGCGATTTTAGCCCGCGGCACCTTAACTCTCTGTCCACCTTTACCATCGCGATCTTCATCACATCGGCGGCGGTTCCCTGAATCGGAGCGTTCATTGCGATACGCTCACCGAACTGACGCTGCATGAAATTCGACGACGTAATCTCTGGAACAGGACGTCTGCGCCCAAACACAGTGGAAACAAAGCCCTTTTCTTTCGCCTCATTCACCAAGCCATCCAGGAAAACCTTAATCTGAGGATATGTCTCAAAATATCGATTAATATATTCCATCGCCTCCTGACGGCTGATGCTCAAGTCCTCACTGAGTCCGAATGCACTGATTCCGTAGATGATGCCGAAGTTTACCGCCTTTGCATTGCGGCGCATTTCCGAAGTCACCTCATCAAACGGTACATGGAAAACCTGGGACGCGGTAATTCGGTGGATATCCTGACCGCTCTTATACGCCTCGATCAACTGCTGATCCCCGGACATATGAGCTAATATTCTCAGTTCGATCTGAGAATAATCCGCATCCACAAACACACAACCTTCCTCCGGCACAAACACCTTGCGGATCTCTCTACCGAGCTCCATGCGTACCGGAATATTCTGCAGATTCGGTTCCGTACTGCT
The DNA here is from genome assembly GCA_017437205.1 of Lachnospiraceae bacterium. Lineage (GTDB taxonomy): Bacteria > Bacillota > Clostridia > Lachnospirales > Lachnospiraceae > RGIG423. The sequence continues at coordinate 1,281 of JAFSBP010000193.1, read as the reverse complement.
GATACGTCCCGTAGCCGTGATGGTCTGATTGAACGTACCGTGAATACGTCCGTCGTCACAAATGTATTCCGCCAACCCTTCTGCGTAAGTAGAATTCAACTTTGTCAGCTGACGGTACTCCAATATATCGCTCACCACCGGATACTCCGGCGCCAATTTTTCCAAAATATCTGCTGACGTAGAATAACCGGTCTTTGTCTTCTTTCCATGGGGAAGATTTAGCTTCTCAAATAAGATCACACCCAGCTGCTTCGGAGAATTGATATTAAACTCTTCTCCCACCTGCCGGTAGATTTCCTTCTCCACCTGATCGATCCGAAGCTTCAGCCGCTCCCCGTACTCATGAAGTTCCTCCCGCCGCACCATAATCCCGGCCTTTTCCATGCGATGGAGACTGTAGATCAACGGAAGCTCGATCTCCTCATACAAATCTGAAGCTCCAGCTTCAACCAACGCATCTCTGACTTTTCCGGAAGCCGCATAGGCCACATAAGACAAATAACCTCCGTAAACCAGAAACTGCTCCGGCTTCTCCGCAATTGCCACTGCAAAAGAAAGCTTTCCCAGGCTGTCCGCTCTGGACGGAATGGACATCCCCAAATAATCCCTGGCGATATCATCTGCCTCGTATGTGCTCTTTAATGGGTTCAACAGATACGCACTTACACCCAAATCCAGCTGTCTGACATCTTCCTTTGCCTCCACAAAAGGCAGCATTGCCTTCAGGTTAAGCACTGCTGTCTCGCCACCTCGATTCAGAATATCTGTAGCCCGGCTGCACAGATAATCGCCGGTCAAAAAGCCCTCCGGCAGGATCAACCAAGTCTCATCCTCACCGAGACTCAATGACAGCGCCCGCACTTCCTTTTTTTCCGTCAACAACTGAAGACCTGCCTTTGGAGCTTTCAACACCTTGTCGAAAACTTCCTCCGCTTCCGACCAGTCACTCACCAGCTTAAAGTTCTGTTCGACGGACTGTGTCGCACGGCTCCCCTCATCGAACTTACTCATCAAACTCTTTAATTCTAATTTCTTTAATAATGGATACGCTTCGGGGGTAAACAAATTCCCCAGACGCCCCTCCTCTAACTCAAACTCAATCGGGCTGTCCGTATTTATCTCAGCCAGCGTTCGGCTCAAGTGCGCAATTTCTTCCTGCCCTGCCAACGCATTCTTCGCGCGATTAGGTTTTATTTCCTCCAGATGAGCAAATACCTCATTGAGCGAATGATACTGACTGATAAGTGCATAGGCAGTCTTTTCACCGATTCCGGGAACTCC
>JAFSBP010000192.1 GCA_017437205.1 Lachnospiraceae bacterium | reverse complement strand
GGTCAGGTTGCTGCCGGAGAGCCGATACTTGCAGAGCAGAATATTGAGTCATATTTCCCGTTCCCTGCGGATATGCTTCCGAGTGGTGAGATTTATATGCTGAATGTTCGCGGTGACAGTATGATCAATATCGGTATTCTCGACGGCGATCAGGTGATTGTATCAAAGTGCGAAACTGCCCGCAATGGTGAAGTTGTGGTTGCTTTAGTTGATGATTCCGCGACGGTGAAACGCTTTTATAAGGAAAACGGTCACTATCGTCTCCAACCGGAGAATGATGAGTTGGATCCGATTATTGTGGATCAGGTCCAGGTTCTTGGAAAAGTGATCAGTGTGTTCCGCTCGAAGGTAATTTAATTAAAAAAGATTAGGAGGTTGAGCGATCAAACTCAATCACCTAATCTTTTTTTATTTGTTCTTGTTTTAGCTGTATCAGTGACCATTTATGGTAAAGAAAAAACCGGCAATCTTTTCTGACTACCGGTTTCGTGCTCCGCCAGGGGCTCGAACCCTGGACACCCTGATTAAGAGTCAGGTGCTCTACCAGCTGAGCTAGCGGAACATCTCTTTGACACAAACGCTATTATAACAGATTGTCAGAAAAATGCAAGCACTTTTTTGAAAAAAATAAAAATATTTTTAAAACAGAAAAATGCCAGAGATGCTTGCACAAATCTGACATTTTTTCTAAAAGCTCCCTGCCGGATTTGAACCGGCGACCCCTTCATTACGAGTGAAGTGCACTACCTGCTGTGCTAAGGAAGCATTTCAAAAACATATTGTTTTCGACCTTTAATACTATACAATATCTGATTAGAAATGTCAACCTGAATTTTATATTAATGATGAAATTAGTTGTAGACAGTTTTGAACGAATTGATTATAATAGAAAGACATTGTTTTTTTGGAGGATTTTACCATGACAGCTCTTCTGCTTCGTCTATTTGTCAAAGAAGACGCGCCGCTTACTTCACCGAAGGTTCGTGCTAAAATCGGAAGTCTTTCTGGAACGGTCGGTCTTCTGTGTAATATCATATTATTCGGCATTAAATTTTTGATTGGGACCATTTCCGGTTCTCTCTCGATCGTTGCAGATGCGATGAATAATCTATCAGATGCATCCAGCTCTGTTGTGACGCTTATCGGATTTAGACTGGCAGAAAAACCGGCAGATGAAGATCATCCTTACGGCCATGCCAGATATGAATATTTGTCCGGCCTTGCGGTGGCTGCATTGATCCTGTTGATCGGTTATGAGTTGGGAAAATCATCGATTGAGAAGATTCTGCATCCAACGGCGGTAAGTGTCACATTTCCACTGGTACTCGCACTTCTATTCTCCATTGGAATGAAGCTATGGATGTATCTGTTTAATCGTAAACTTGGAAAATTGATTGATTCTACCACATTGCAGGCTACGGCGTCTGACAGCCGTAATGATGTCATTTCGACCGCTGTTGTGCTTCTTGCTGCTCTGATTGAAGGATTGACTGACTGGCGTGTGGACGGCTTTATGGGGCTTGGTGTTGCGCTCTTTATTCTTTACAGTGGAATTATTCTCGCAAAGGAAACAATCAGTCCATTGTTGGGTGAGACTGCCAGTCCGGAACTTCGCCGGATGATTCTGGAGACTATCAGAAAATGTCCTAAGGTTCTCGGATATCATGACCTAATGGTCCATGATTACGGTCCGGGACAGCGATTCGCCAGTATACATGTGGAGATGGACCAGAAGGAGGATCCTCTTATCTGCCACGAATTGATTGATGATATTGAGCGTGAGTGTTTAAAAGATCATAATATTCATCTTGTAATTCACTACGATCCCATTGTGACTGATGACCCGGAGATGGAGCAAATGCGTGTTTTTGTTCAAGAAAGCTTGAAGGATTACGATATTCGGCTGTCGATCCATGATTTTCGGATGGTGCGTGGCGCCGAACATACAAATTTAATCTTTGATATCGCACTCCCCTATGAACTGGTAAAGAAAGAAAAGCAGATCAAGGAACATCTTGATATTGAATTAGATAAATTTGGTGAGAAAACATACTATACTGTGATCGAGTTTGACCCGGAAGCATTTAATCAAGAGTAAATGAACAGGGCTGTCCCACGTCGTGTGAGGCAACCCTGCTTTTTTGAATATAAATTTTACTTTATAGTAACCAGTCTCACCAACAGCTCCACGACTTTTTCCATGGACTGAGTACAGATGTACTCGTACTTTCCGTGGAAATTATGACCGCCGGTACAAAGATTCGGACAAGGCAGTCCCATAAAGGACAGTCTCGCGCCGTCGGTGCCTCCGCGGATAGGCGTGATAATCGGTTCGATCCCTAATTCCTTCATTACAGCACAAACATTATCAATCAGTTCCGGATGAG
>JAFSBP010000191.1 GCA_017437205.1 Lachnospiraceae bacterium | reverse complement strand
CAGTCGCCGAAGATCATCGGGCGGATCATTGACGATGTGTTGGTGGGCGGTCGGAAGGAACTGTTGATCGGACTGGTGCTGGGACTTCTCGGCATCGGTATCGGTCGCGGACTGTTTAAGTATCTGCAGGAGTTCACGGCGGACTGTATCGGTGTGTCGATCGCAAGGGATCTGAGACAGAAGCTGTTTCGCCACATTGAGAAGATGAATGTGGGCTTTTTCGAGAAGAACAATACGGGAGAGCTCATGGCCCGGGTGAAGGATGACACGGAGCGCGTGTGGGATTTCATGGGTTTTGTGGGACTTCTGTGTGTGGAGGCCATCGTGCATACGATCATGGTTCTCACGAATATGTTCCGCATCGATCCGATTTTGACGTTGATTCCGCTGTGTGTGATGCCCATGGTGGGATTTATCGCGGTGAAGCTGGAAAAGGGTCTGGATAAGGTCTATGACGATATCAGCGAGGAGAACGCGGAGCTGAATACGGTCGCTCAGGAGAATTTGGCCGGTGTGCGCACGGTGAAGGCATTTTTCCGAGGAAAGCACGAGATCGCGAAGTTTAAAAAGCACAACAGCCGTTACTATGAGTTGAATATGCGTCTGGCGAAGACGATGGCGAAGTATGATCCTTACATTTCCTTTTTGACGAAGGTCATGCTGCTCCTTTCCGTCATCATCGGAGGTATGTTTGTGGTGCAGAACCGCATCACTTTAGGAAAGCTGGGCGAGTTCATCGAGTATGCGAACAATATTGTCTGGCCGATGGAGATTCTTGGCTGGGTGGCGAACTGCATGGCGGCGGCCTTTGCTTCCAATAAGAAAATCAATAAGATTCTGGAAGAGAAGCCGGAGATTGCTTCCCCTGAGGATGGGGTAGATTTGCCGCTGGTGCGGGGTGAACTGGCCTTTGATCAGGTAAGTTTGGAACTGCACGGACAGAAGATTCTGGAGGATGTGAGTTTCACTGTTCCCGCCGGAAAGACGCTGGGTATTATGGGAATGACCGGATCGGGAAAGACGACGATCGTGAATCTGGCGGAGCGATTCTACGATGTGACCGGTGGAAGTGTGTCGGTGGACGGCGTGGACGTGCGCAAACTTGATCTGCATTGCCTCAGAAAAAATATCTCAGTGGTTATGCAGGATGTGTTCCTGTTTTCGGATACGGTTGCGGAAAACCTGCGGATCGGAAGTAAGGATGCGATGACCGGTGAGGTGATGGTGGATTCCGCGAGGAAGGCGAGAGCCCATGAGTTTGTGTCGAAGCTGCCGAAAGAGTACGAGACGGTGATCGGCGAGAAGGGCGTTGGACTGTCCGGCGGTCAGAAGCAAAGACTCTCCATCGCGAGAGCGCTGGCGAAGGACGCGCCGATCCTGTTTTTGGATGACTCCACCTCCGCGCTGGATATGGAGACGGAGCACGAGATCCAGAAGGAACTGAACGGACTCCAGGGCATGACGAAGGTGATCATCGCTCATCGTATTTCTGCGGTGCGTCATGCGGACGAGATTATTATCTTAGAGGGTGGAAAGGTCGTGGAACGCGGCACTCACGACAGCCTCATGGAGAAAAAAGGCCGCTATTATGACACCTTTGTGGCACAGTATGAGAGACCGGAGGAGTTGATGTTATGTCTGTAAATTCATTTCGCGAGGACGAAGTATCGCGAGCAGTACCGAAGCGGGTGACGCTGGCTCGGCTGTACCGGTACCTGTTCACTTATAAAAAGAAAATTGTCGTGGTGCTGGGCATCATGGCGGTGACCATCGCCATCGCACTGGTGAACCCGCTGATTAT
>JAFSBP010000190.1 GCA_017437205.1 Lachnospiraceae bacterium | reverse complement strand
TTAAGCTGGGTCTGGAGACCAGAGATCATCTGCAGATCATGGAGATCAAGCAGGCACTTACCAATGCCGGATTTAAGCTGGTGACGGAGAGAGTGTAAGTACGAAAATTTGAATTATATAGTCAAAGCACAGGGGCTGATCCGAAAGCGAGAAAGGATCAGCCCCTGATTTATATCATCAGATCAATAAGTTCGCACTCATCCCCCTGACAATATCGATATGATTTTATCTCTCCACCACCATCAACATACCTTCCGCACCAAGGCGATTCTCCGGCCTGCAAAGCAATCCCTCCTGCATGCAGAAATCCATCATTCCGGATAACATTCCGGTTCCTGCAATCAGCTGAGCGTAAATGGGATACTCATTGATAAAATGTTTCGGAATCCGTTTCCTCATGAACTCCGCTAATTCCTTCGCAATCTGTTCCTTGATGTCCTGCATCCCGGCGTGGAATTTTTCCGGCAAGGCATTGAATTGGTCAAAATCTTCCTTTCGAATGACCACCATCTTCGGCTCCAGCCGGTCACCGCGTTTTCGCAGATACTCACACTCAATACACTTTGCGGCCAACTCCCGCTCATTCTCACTGAGTTCTTCCACGGAAAGACCTCCGATCGCCCGCAAAACCATCAATAGCTTCCGATCCAGTGACAGGTTATTAGCGCAGCCAAAATGCTTATCCATCCATTTATTATAAATATTCCGCACAAACACGTAAGCGAAACCTCCCACCGATTTTCCAACGATCCCGTCGCAACCGGAAAAATCGAATTCGTACACACCGCCGTCCGGGCACGCTATCGCCACTGACGAAAACTCTCTTTCCACCGACTTCACATCGGTGAAATATTTTTCCCGCAGAATGTCATTGATTTCCTGCCGAATACCCCACGCCACCGGAGAGATCATCGACCACAGAACAAACTTTTCATCCTCCTGCGGGTTCAAGAACGGGAAGTTCAAAATGTCATCCCGGTGATTTTTCAGCACAGTCTTTAACCGACTGCAGATTTCCGGCATGTGTCTCTCATATATCCGCTTTGCCTCCGCATACTCCTCGTAGTCCACCACGTGAACGTTAGAGATATATTTTCCGTTGTCCAGTTTCCGCAGCAGACCATAGCTTCCGTTAGCACCGCCACGCTGAATTTTCAGTTCCTCTTCAATGTAAGGCATGGGAACACAGAGCTCCTCCGACAGCTCCTTTACAGTCCTCGGTCTGTCTTTACACAGATAGATGAGATTTTGCGAAAACATTCGTTCCGCCTTAGGTCCGGGGTCGTTTCCATCGGGATTTCCGCTCCCCCAGAAAAGCAAATGCATGGGTTTTAATGTCAATGTATGACTATTCATTGTCTCGACCTCTTTTCTGACTATATTCCGTGCTGAAAACAACCGCTGCTTTACCGTCGTCTCGCTGATCTTTAGCCGGTCGGCGATCTCCCGCACCTTCTTTTCCTCAAGATAATACATCACCATCACCCGGCGATAAGCTTCGGCGAGGAAAGAAATCTCTGCCAAGATCTTTTTCAATGACTCTTTATCAGTCATTTCCTCAATCAGTGCCTCAATCTCACTTTCCCTCGCAGGCAGCGACAACTCATCGCCTTCGATGCTAAGCGTCCCGCTCTCCCTCTTTCGCCTTTCGCTAAAGTCAGCATACACCCTGCGGGCGACCGTCCACACAAAGCCGTAGAAATTGTCGATCCGCTCCTGCTTACGCACTGCCGAGATCACGGAGAGAAGAATCTCCGAACACAATTCTTCCGCTTCGAAGGAAGACGCACACCGGTGATAGGCAAAGTGATAGATTTTATCAAGGAACTCCTGATTATTCATTTGCTCCAGTACTTCGTTTGTTTTCATTGCACACCTTTTGTTCTGATCATGATCGTTACACCTATATAGTCGGTGAAGAGAGAGGGTGGTTAGGGGAAAACTAAAATTTATTGATTTCTCAGAAAGTAAAAGAGCCGTATTTCACAGCTCCTTTTCAATCAACTCTATTATCTTGCCGTATCTCCACCAATGTCAGTCCCTCCGGCGGTGCCGTCGGTCCTGCCGCCTGCCGGTCCATCGCTGCCAAAATCTCCGGTATTTTCTCCGGTTCCATCGCTCCCTGCCCCACCTTAATCAAGGTTCCGGCGATGATCCTCACCAT
>JAFSBP010000189.1 GCA_017437205.1 Lachnospiraceae bacterium | reverse complement strand
AGGCCAGGTGGAGGATGCATTCAAAGGATACGCATTATCCGCAGGTCAAATGGAGATGATAAATCAGTATTTGAGCCAAAATCATGTACTGGTGGAGAGTGAAGAATATATTGCGGAGATGAAAGCCAAAGCACATGCGGAGGAACAGGCAAAGGCGAGTGAATCCACCGGGAATTCAGAGGCACAGCCGGAGGAGGAAGACGAGGAGGACTCTGCCTATTATAAGATGTACATGGCAGATTTGTCTGCACTGCCCCGCTTCAGTAAGGCGAGAGAGCAGGAACAGCTGGAGAAATATCTGGCAGGGGATACCGCTGTGGGTAAATTGCTGATTGAAGGTCGTCTTCGTTTTGCGGCGAAGACAGCGGCACTGTACCGGGGGCAGGGTGTGCTTTTGATGGATCTGATCCAGGAAGCAAACATGGCGCTGGTGATGGCAGTCAGTATGTATGATGGAGGTTCCTTTGAGGAATTGATTTTGACTGAGATTCAGCGGGCGATCGAGGATGCCCTTGCGGAGGCTGGAAGCCAGGCAGATGTTGGCGGATATCTGGCGTCTCAGATCAATTCACTGATGATTGTGACAGCGCGTCTTGCGGAGGAATTGGGTAGAGAAGCGACGCTTAGTGAACTTTCCGAAAAGATGCACATGCCGGAGGATAAGGTGCGAGAACTGGTGAAGATGGCGATGGATGCCATGTCACTGCAGGAAGATGAGCAGATTTCGCCGGAACTTTCTTAAGAATGATGATATAGCGGGCGGAAGACCATGAGAAACGGAGGTGTGGACGATGGAGGGAAATCGAATTTATATTGCCATTGACTTGAAATCCTTCTATGCCTCCAGAGAGTGTATTGAGCGCGGGCTAGATCCATTGACCACAAATCTGGTGGTTGCTGATGCCGAACGGACAGAAAAGACGATCTGCCTGGCAGTCTCTCCTTCGCTGAAGACTTACGGGATACCGGGACGTCCCAGATTGTTTGAGGTGGTGCAGAAGGTTAAGGAAGCTAACACTCTGCGAAGACGGCTTGCACCCGGTGGTCAGTTTTCAGGTTCGTCCTTCGATGACGAGGAATTGAAGATAAATCCTTCTCTGGCCATTGATTATATCGTGGCACCGCCGAGGATGGCCCACTATGTGAAGTGCAGTACTGAGATTTATAATGTGTATCTGAAATACGTGGCGCCGGAGGATATTCATGTCTATTCCATTGATGAGGTAATGATGGATGTGACGGCATATCTGAAAAACAGTAAAATGACACCGAACGAGTTCGCACGTAAAATGATTCGCGATGTCTACAACACTACCGGAATCACGGCTACTGCCGGCATCGGAACGAATCTTTATTTGTGTAAGGTGGCGATGGACATCGTGGCAAAGCATGTAGAACCGGATGAATATGGGGTTCGCATCGCTGAGTTGGATGAGCTTTCCTATCGAAGGCAGCTATGGTCGCACCGTCCGCTGACAGATTTTTGGCGGGTAGGGCGAGGCTATACGAAGAAACTGGAAGAGCATGGGTTGTATACGATGGGTGATATTGCCCGTTGTTCTGTTGGGAAACCGGGAGAGTATTATAACGAAGATTTATTATATAAACTGTTTGGGGTAAACGCTGAGCTGCTGATTGATCATGCATGGGGGTGGGAACCTTGCACGATGGCGGATATTAAAGCATACAAGCCGGAGACAAACAGCGTGGGATCCGGGCAGGTTCTCCACTGTCCGTATACATTTGAGAAAGCAAAGCTGATTGTTCGCGAGATGGCAGACCAGTTGTCATTGGATTTGGTGGACCGAGGATTGGTGACGGATCAGATGGTCCTTACCGTGGGGTATGACATTGAGAATCTGGCGGATTCCAATCGACAGGGCGCGTACACCGGGGAAGTAAAGACGGATATGTATGGGAGGAAAATCCCTAAACATGCCCACGGGACAGCGAATCTGAAGGGACTGACTTCATCGACAGCACAGATCATAAGTGCGGTGATGGCACTGTATGACCGGATCGTGGACGAGAAGCTGCTTGTCCGGCGGGTAAATCTGGTGGCAAATCATGTGGTGCCGGAATCCTCGGTTGTGGAAAAGAAAAGTTATGAACAGTTTGATCTGTTTACCGATTATGAGACTGAGGAAAAAAAGCGCGAAGAGGAAAAAGCAGCTCTTCAGCGTGAAAAGCAGATGCAGCGGGCAGTCTTGGATATAAAGAAAAAGTTCGGAAAGAATGCGATTTTAAAAGGAATGAATCAGGAAGAGGGAGCGACGACCGTTGATCGGAATAATCAGATCGGAGGGCATAAAAAATAAAAACTTCTTTATTTTTTATGAAATCTATCCTTTTATGAAATCCAAACTTTTAGTGTATAAACGCAGTAAATGCGCTGTGTTTTGTAACTGAAAGTTT
>JAFSBP010000188.1 GCA_017437205.1 Lachnospiraceae bacterium | reverse complement strand
GGCCAGTGTGGCTTTCCGTTCATGGGTTACCACGGATGATGTGATGACGGTAGGAATCAATCGCATCACTGCGGCAGATGTTCTCTATGCGCGTGAGATGGGCTATGTGATCAAACTGCTCACCGTGGCGAAGGAAAGTGACGGAGAGATTGTTGCCAGCGTATATCCTGCACTTATCCCGAAGAATCATCCGCTGGCATCGGTGAATGATCACGCAAATGCAGTGTTTGTGAAGGGCGATATGGTCGGGGAATTGATGTTTTACGGCAATGATGCCGGTGCGCGTTCTGTAGCCAGTGCTGTGGTTGGTGATGTGATGGAAATCGCTGAGAATATCGGGAAAGGTGCCTGTGGGCGTATCAGAAAGCTTTGTTACCGCAGTCTGAAATTCAAACCGCAGAGTGAGATCAGCAATCAGTTCTTCCTGCGTCTTAAGGTGGAGGATAAGCCCGGTGTGCTTGCTGCAGTTGCGAATGTGTTTGGCGTGAACCATGTGAGCATCAAGCAGCTCCTGCAAAAGAGCCTTGGAAGCAATGAGGCGGAGCTGATGATCGTCACCGAGAAGGTTCGCGAGCAGAATTTCCGCGACGCACTCAGCGTTCTCGCACAGATGGACAAGATCAGAGGCGTGTCTAACGTGATTCGCGTGCACGGATTGAAGTAACAAATAGACTGGGGAGGGGAATGCAGTTGAAAAACAGACAGGACAGAAAGCTGATTTTGCTTGTGATTTTTACAGTGATTTTGAATATTGCTGTTTTTTGTTTCGTGCTTGCTCCCTCGGGAAGGAAAAACTATTCCTATTCGGAGGCCATGCTTCGGTTGATTTCCGATATTGCACTTTTTGACTACTGGGATGACTGGAAGGTCGGGGAGACGGTGGAGCCGGATAGAGAAGATGTAGAGTCATTGCTTGGTATTCTGGATCGTCAGCAGTGGGAAGAAGTTTCCGCCGGAGATATAATCGAAATCGGCAGCAGACAGAATACGGCAAGCTTTATGATCGTGCGGAATCTGGATGAGGGAGAGGAACTGTTTGGTCAGACGGGAGATGTGCTCATCAATTATCGGATAGATCTTTGGTCTGGGACAGTGACCGCAGGAAATCTGGCCTTATCGAGTACTACTTCAGGCAGAAGCTGCACATTGAATGATAAGGATGTTCTGAAAATCAAAGAGATTCTTTATCGAAACTTTGCAGGCGTTTCAGACATTATTTCATTGAATCCCAACCGTCCGAACTTTACCTTTCGGCAGTCTTCGGGAGATGCGTTATCGATGTACAGTATCTCTCTTTATACCTGGGAAAATCGTTTTTCCAGATCGGCGGTCAATGTGAGTATGAGCCTGGGTGGAACCTATGAGTATATCAGAGATAAAGCAGGGACGCGGTTGATTCTTAAGTATTCCGATGGCGTTTATGAGCAGTTTTGGGTGGAGAAGGACAAATTGATCTATGATCGGAAAAACAGTCAGGGGGAATCTCCTTACGTAGATGGAGCGGAGTTTGTTTATGTGGATGTCCACACTGATCTTTCCGGCTTTTATGGTTCGGCAGCGGCGGATTTAAATAAAAACGGTGCGTTAGAGACGGTGTATCTCGGCATTGGCTTTACATCTGGAGTCTTTTCTTTTAATATCTATGTGAAGGAAAACGGTGAGCAGATCTATTACGGAAATGTGATTTCGCCCTACGGTGAGCCTTCCTTTGCGGTAAAGAATGGCAGTCTGTGTCTGCGTTTTGAGGTGGAGGGAGGAGTAAAGGACTTCACGATTTCCTTGGAGGAGAATACGATGATCCTAACCGGTGATGACGGTGAGGTGTGGACGGTAAACAGCAGAATGTATAATTAAACTAAAGGATGGGGCGGACAATGCGGCATCCTTTTTGAATAATCGGATAAAATACGGATAACCTTATAAAAAGATGATAACAGGAGGAATATCCGATGAAGACAGATTTATGTATTAAGGAGATACGCGCCAGAGAGGTGATGGATTCCCGTGGCAACCCCACCGTGGAGGCGGAGGTGATGTTAGAGGATGGAAGCCTTGGAAGGGCGATCGTCCCGTCTGGTGCGTCCACCGGAAAATTCGAAGCGGTGGAACTGCGGGACGGTCAGGAGCGGTATCGCGGCTTAGGTGTTCAGAAGGCGGTTAACCATGTGAACACACAGATTGCCACGGCACTTAGAGGAATGTGTGCCATTGATCAGAGAGCTATTGACCGGGCGCTCATTGAGGCGGATGGGACGGAAAATAAGGGACGGCTGGGAGCTAATGCACTCTTGAGTGTTTCGTTGGCGGTAGCCCGGGCGGCAGCGTCAAGTCTGGGGCTGTCATTGTATCGGTATCTCGGCGGTGTTGGTGCACATCGGGTGCCGGTGCCCATGATGAATATTTTAAACGGTGGAAAGCACGCGGACAACACGGTGGATCTTCAGGAGTTTATGATTATGCCCATCGGTGCGCCGAACTTTTCCGCGGGACTTCGCATGTGCGCTGAGGTGTATCACCAGTTGAAATCCATTCTCTCATCGCATAATCTCTCCACTGCGGTGGGGGATGAGGGCGGTTTCGCACCGGACGTGAAGGATGCAAGGGCAGTTCTCACTTTGATGGTGGAGGCAATCGACAAGGCAGGTTATCGGCCGGGAGTGGATTTCGGCATCGCTATCGATGCAGCAGCGAGTGAACTGTATCAGGAGAACAATGGAACTTACTATTTTCCCGGTGAGAGCAAGATGACCGGGGAGGAGATCTATCGGTCAGCCCCGGAGATGGTGGATTATTTTGAGGCACTATTGGATGAATTCCCGATCGTTTCAATTGAGGACGGGTTACAGGAGGAAGACTGGACCGGATGGAAGTTGATGACAAAACGTCTGGGTGGACGTGTCCAGCTGGTGGGAGACGATCTGTTCGTGACGAACACAGATCGGTTGTGCCGTGGAATTGAGCAGTGCATCGCGAATGCAATTTTAGTCAAAGTAAACCAGATAGGCACACTATCTGAGGCGATGGATGCTATTGAAATGGCGCACAAGGCCGGTTACCGTGCGGTGATTTCCCACCGTTCCGGCGAGACCGAGGATACGACGATCGCAGACCTCGCGGTGGCGGTCAATTCCGGTCAGATCAAGACAGGTGCTCCATGTCGGACAGACCGCGTGGCAAAATACAATCAGCTGCTGCGCATTGAAGAGGAACTCAAAGCCGATAGCAGATATGAAAACCCGTTTTATTCGTTATGAAAATGATGAGTGATGGGAAAGAACGTTCAAATATCATAAAATATTTAAAAAAATTTGAGAATCCTCAAAAAAACCAGTTGCCAAGCGGGAAAAGTTATGCTATCATATCAATGTTTGACTTATGATGAACGAAAATGCATCTGCGTTAAAACGTGTATGCGGGATGGAGGTTATATATGGTAGTAGTTAAGGTGATTTTGACAATTTTATTTCTGTTGGTTTGTGTAGCTATGGTTGTAGTGGTTATGCTTCAGGAGGGTAAGTCCGGCGGACTTGGAAGCGCGTTGACCGGTGCAGCTGCAGAGGGTACTTTTTGGAGCAAGAATAAGGATCGTTCCCTTGAGGGAAAATTGCCTAAGATTACGAAGTGGCTTGCAGTGGCATTCTTCGTATTTGCGATCGTTCTGAACCTGTTCTAAGAGCGGTATACACTGGATGATGATGGGATTCGCTACCTGCCGAAAAATTGTCATAGGCAGACGGCGAATCCTTTTTGTGTATGATGATGTTGTTTAAGGGGGTGATAGAAATGGAAAAAGAACAGCTTGAGCAGAGGAAACAAATGCTTCTTTCGCTTTTTCAGGATCGCCAGTACCGTCCGATGAAGTTAAAAGAGCTGGCTATGTTTTTGGATGTTGCGAGAGAACAGAGAGATGAGCTAAAAGAAGTTTTGGATGTCCTTCTGGCAGAAGGAAAGATATCGCTTTCGTCCCGTGGAAAATATGGTCCACTATCGAAGGAATTGGTGACCGGTGTGTTTGTCAGCAATCAGAAGGGCTTTGGATTTGTACAGGCAGAAGGCCGTGAGCAGGACAT
>JAFSBP010000016.1 GCA_017437205.1 Lachnospiraceae bacterium | reverse complement strand
TCTCCCCATATGCCTCAGTCGTATCCTCCGCAGGGGACTGAGTACTCACCTCCGGCAGGTCCGTCAGTGATGCACCGCAACCTGTGATCAAAGAAAAAAGCATAGTCAAAAGAGTTATCATCGCAATAATTTGTCGTTGTTTTCGTTTCATTTCGGACCTCCTTTTTTATCTTGATGACGCCTGCAAATTTGTATCATCGCCTCTTGTATTTCAAGCTTAACACGCCTTTTTTTGCATGGCAATAGGTCCGGCACAAATGTAATACAAAGTTAATTGGTCGTAATTGTTTTGTAACTCTTTGTAACTCTTTTGTAACATCCCTGTCATAAGCCTGTCACAAAAACACGAAAGGGACAAATGATCACGAGGTGAGTAAAGAACTCGTCAACTTTCGGCTTTACTGGAATCCGTGCATAGTCTCATGGTGAACATGAATATGACCGCAGATCAGGCGATGGAAACATTACGGATTCCAAACTCGACATGCGAAGTGCTAAAAGCACGTTTAGCGGAGGTCCTTGGGGACAAAACAAAATGATAGGCTGCGGGTGGAAAAACGAAATCGTCTTTCGCGCCCGCACATAAGCAAAACCGTCGACGATTGCCGGCGGTTTTGCTCTTTTCAAAAAAATCAATTTTACTCTTCAATGAATTTCCGTATCCTTCGTCTCTCCGATATACTCCGCCGCCACAAAATCCACATAATTCCACCCGCGGAAATCCTTTATCCTTGCAATCCTTCTATTTTCAAGGACAATTTTTGCATTACTTGCAATTGTTTCATCATGTGCCTTATCTGCCAACCGCGCAAGCTGCGGCACCACGCCATCCCCCAGATCACTCAGATAAAATACATCCACTGTTTCCATTTTTCCGGACAGGTACGCATCTACATTGTACTTTGCAACGACCGTATCCACATCCGCCCAACTCACCGATGCCCCGATCAGCAGTGCGCTCACAATAATCACTTTCATGTACGGCAGCTTCGGCACAAACAGCCGAACAGATACCAGCACAGTGACTATACCCATATAGATCATGATAACCTGTGTCAAAAGACGCAGCCGGGTCAGCCCGTAGCTGTCGATGTACATCACCATTTTCGCACTGGCTGCCACCACGAAGAACAGCGTCACTATGCCGAGGAAGAGGCAGAACAGGCGGGTACTGAGTGGTGCACTATTCTCCCGTTTTACCACCCACAGGCTAAACAGGATAATGCTTAAGTTTATCGCACACAGAGCCGCCATCTCGAAGAACCCTCGTCTGGCATACTCCGCGAACGTATAGCCCTCCGGCAGAATGCCCGCGAATCCGCCGGTAAAATAAACCAGCTGACTCAACAAGTAAACGATATATACAACACCCACTGCCCCCAATACAGTGTTTACCGTCAACGGTGCCACCCCTCTGTGTTTATATGGTGCAGTCCCCGCCTTCTCTCCTTTTTGCAGTGCAACGCCCCGTGCGTACAACACACAGGCTGCTCCCGTGCCCAACAACACCGTGACAACAATCTCCGGCAGCGAAATATCGGGCAATTTATTCAGCACCGCCTCAAAAGCCGCGTCTGCCCGCGCGAGCAGCGGAATAATCACCAGCAAGATCGGTACCGCGATTCCAAGTCCCGTCAAAACAGCCATACTTCGCTGTCCTGCCTCTCCGCTCTTTTTCAAAGAATTCCTCAATCCGCCAAAGGCCGGCCCCATCTCACCAAAGCCCAACGAAAACAGCGTGTGTCCGGCATCGGAAAGAGTCCCTGCGCTGCCCGGATTATGCCGGTTTTTTCCAGCCAACAGACACAACCCTAAATTGACACCAACCAGCAGAAAACATACCATCACCAACTTCACAAAACCATCGTCCGACCTTGCGAATGACGCGGCAATCACGATACTCAACACCAGCAGAATACCGCTATACACCGTCAGTTTTCTTCCGGACGCGATCAGATACGCACTGCTGCATACAATGCAAACGATCACTGCTAGGGCGAACCCAAAATTAAATCCGCCAAACACCGTCATGTTTGCCAAAAACAGGGATGCACAAAAAACTGCCAATGCAAACACTATCTCTTTCTTTCCGGTCGGATAAATTCGTCTCTCCGGTTCACGGTAAGCATTGCTCACAACTTCAGTCCGCTTTTCAGTTTCTGCAGAGGTTTCCCGCCCCACATCTTCGCTCAACTTTTCCACAATCATTCCTCCTTCACATATTCAAATAAATCCCCCGGCTGGCAGTCGAGCTCCCGGCAGATTGCATCCATCGTACTCATCCGCACTGCCCTCGCCTTTCCGGTCTTCAAGATGGAGAGGTTCGCCTGCGTCATCCCCACTCGGTTAGCCAATTCCTGGGAAGTCATCTTCCTCTTGGCAAGCATCACATCCAAATTTACTACTATCGCCATATTTTCTCCTATATCGTGAACTCATTTTCCTCCCGGATTTCCACCGCTGCAGCCATCACATTCTTCACCAGGCTGATGACAAGTGCCAAAAACGCCATAATCACCACCATGAAAATCAGCGGCATATAGAAAAATGCAATCGGCACACAGATCAGACTAACCCCGGCGCAGCACCAACGCAGACGGCGGATATAGCGCACATTTTGTTCCACAAAAATATCCTTCTTCAACACATTCGTCACTAACCGGTCGATGCACCACAGCGCATAGAGTACAACCGGCACACACAGGTAAAAGCCAATGATTATGGCTGTGATCTTCTGTTCTCCCAGCGGACGAACCTCTTCGAACCAGTTCATGAGGGACGGGAAGAAGAAAATCAATGCGACAACAATCAGCGCGATCAAACGATTGCACCAAAAGGTAAACTTTGCAGAAAGCTCAGAATTCATGGTAAACACCTCCTCTTCTGATAAGGTTATAACACGATAATTATCGAATGTCAATAATTATTTTATCGAATTTCGATAAAAAAATCGCCGGCCCCGTAACAATGTCGGGAACCGGCAATTTTTGATTTTCCTGATATTTACTTGTCTTCCTCGGGAGTCTCCACGATCTCAACCTTCTCTGCCAGGTAGTTGGTTACTGCTACAATGATAGAGCCCTGCTCAACGTAGCCCTTTCCACAGTCAGCAACTGCCGACTTATATTCGGTTGCCTTGTATCCGTAGCTCTCCAGATACTCTTTTCTGTCATCCTCGCTGACGGTAAGCTTCTCCTGCTCAAAGATCATCTGTGCGATCATCGCCTGATCCGCCTGTGCCTCAGCATATCCTCTGAGTTCCTTCTTCAACTCCTCCTTGGTCATGCCGTAGTAATCCTCCATGCTGTCCCAAGGTGCGACTCCTCCATAGTACTCAGCGTACATAGCATTGTAATACTTGTACTGCTGCTCGTATACCTTGTAAAGAACATCCTCCAGGTTGGAGATGTACTTCTCAGGATATCCGGTAACCTCACACTTCTCATTAAGTGCGGTCCAAAGGGTGCTACGCAGCATATTCTCGCGCATCTCCTCAGCGGTAGCCTCTTTAAAATCAGCCAAGGTCTTATAGTCAGTGTTTTTCTTCACCTTCTCATCATCCAGATCCAGCTCATAGATACCGTTGATCTTAATCTCAAAAACCGCTTCCTTGCCGTTCAGTTCCTCGTTGCCGTAATCCTCGGGGAAGGTTACCGTAATCTCAAATTCCTCCTCAGGGCTGTGACCGATCAGCTGCTCTTCGAAATCATCGATATAGCTGTTGGATCCGATAACCAAATCAGTACCTTTCTCCCCGGTGTCTCCACCTTCAAATGCCTTTCCGCCAATGTAGCCTACATAATCCAGATTAATGTAATCTCCGTCTGCTACCTTCTGATCTTTCTCCTTGTTCAGCTTCTTTCCGGCGGAAATCAGCTGCATCATCTGAATTTCAACATCCTTCTCCGTAGGGATTACGTCATCCTTCTTCACGGAAAGAACTTCCTTCAGATCAACAAGCTTCACATAGTCTGCCATTACCGCATCCTTGATCTTTCCGTCATCGGTCAGATACTTGCTGTACTTTAAGGTAAACGGACGGTTTGCAATCTTAACACCGATTCCGATACCGATAGCTGCAACTACCACCAGTACAACACTGAGTACGATGCAGAGAATTCTCTTCTGTTTTTTCTTCTTCAGTGCCTCTGCTTTCAGCTTCTTTGCCAGCTGTTTGTTCTCTTTTTTCATAATTAACGCCTCCTGTTTCCATGGCTTAGTGCCATTCCAAAAATTGCTCCGCAGACGCCTCCTACAATGTGGGTGAGCTGCGAAATATTGTCAGATACTGTCAGTCCGTTCACCACTTCGCTGCCAAGGTAGATAGCACCGACGAGCAGTAAGGTGAGGGGAATGCAGTTCTGCTTCATGCTGGCCAATGAGGACAGCAAGATCATCATGTATACAATGCCGCTGGCACCTAAGAGTGCTGCGTTCGGAAACAGTATCACATGCATGATTCCGGACACTAACGCAGTTAACACAATCATCTCCAACAGATTGATACTTCCGTACTTCTCCTCCAGCATGGGGCCGATCACAAGGATCATGAGCATGTTATTCATGTAATGGCTCCAATCACTGTGTCCAAGCACATGCCCGAAGAACCGCAGATAAGTCAACGGATTCTTCCACGAGGATCGGTAAACACTGAACAAAAACCAATTTGAGCTTCCGTCAGTCAGCTCGTTCAGCCAAAGCACCAGCAGCGAAATCAATGCAAAGGTCAATACCACCGGCGAATTATACTGAAATCTTCGTAACAGTCTCATCACAATCCTCCTTAAATTTGTACATCCAGATAACCGTTCTCCTTCGCTGCATCGAGAAATGTGTCGATCAACATCTCTCCGTAGCGTCCGAGAAAAGCTTCCATCTGTTCTCTGCCCACCAGTTTAACAGTGAGCGGTTTCCGGTACTCCGTCAGTTCGTCATACAGAGCGTCCAGATTCCGACCGAAATAGTCGTGCACCGGAAGATTTTCCTTAAGGTAATCCCAAAGCGCCTCGCGATCCGTCATCCGGCTGCCGTCAAGGATCACCATCACACCTCCCGCGCTCATTGCGGTCCGTCCTTCGTGTAGAGAAGTTCAAACGTCTCGTAATGATCGTCAGTGTAATAAATCAACCCGTCGTTCGAGAATACGATACGTTTCGCCCCACGGGAGTTCTTTCCCAACGTGTCGATATCGCACTCATAATACTGCCTGCCGTTCTTCTTCGGCAACAGTCCCTCACGGTTTCCAAACTTATCTCCGCCAATACTCTTTCCCGGAGCATATTTTTCCACCGAACCGCCTTCCCAACCAAGTTTCTCCGCCTCACCCTTCGTGATGAAGTTCTTCGGCAGTTCTCCGTAGAGGTACAGATACAGAGCCACATCTTCCTTAGATGTGTAGGTTCCATCGCGGTCAAGTACTTCCTCTGTAGGCTCCTCCGTGGGTTCCGCTGTCGGCTCCTCTGTAGGTTCCGGCGTAGGCTTCTCTGTCGGGCTCTGCGTCGGTGTCTGCGTAGATTCCCCTGCCGGCGGCTTCGTCGGCTCGTCCGTCACGCCTTCCGTGGTCGTCTCCGTCTGCCCTGCCCCTGTCGTCTGCCCCGTATCCGGTGAATCCGGAACAAAGACAGTGATTAAGAGCCATGCGACAAAAACAATCAATGCCGTGAGAAGTTTTTTCTTATCCCACCTTATCTTCTTTTTCATGGTACGTTTTCCTTCCTGAGGCACACGCGGAATATTCGACCACATACGACCCCATTTTCAAACACTAATACATAGAATACCGAAAATTTATCAACTTGTCAATTATAAGCTTGACAAATCTTTCATTTCCCGTTATTATATTTGCACAGGACGCTTTTACACTTTAAAGCGTGAATTTATTTCAAGAAAGGAAGACTACCATGGCTATCTCAAATCGTTCCCTGATGACCTACAGCCCCGATCTGAAGATTTTGGACTGTACCCTTAGAGACGGCGGTCTGGTCAACAATTTCGCCTTCTCTGATGACTTTGTAAAAGATCTTTATGTTGCAAATATCGCCTCCGGCGTTGATTATATGGAATTTGGTTATAAAGCTTCCAAGCGGCTCTTCTCTACCGACGAATACGGCAAGTGGAAATTCTGCGATGAGGACGATATCCGCCGCATCGTCGGCGATAACCCCTCCCTCTTAAAGCTCTGCGTCATGGCCGATGCCGGACGCACCGATTACAAAGAGGAT
>JAFSBP010000187.1 GCA_017437205.1 Lachnospiraceae bacterium | reverse complement strand
ATCCGTGCTACTACTTTGACTGATTACACATCTAAGGTAAGACGGCACATTATCAGTGAACTGGGAGATATGCATATGGGGGATGTGACTCTGGATGATATTCAGATGGCACTGGTTCCCGTCTCAAAAAAGTCTGCATCGGTATATAAGAGCGTTGTTGTCCTTTATAAATCCATTTTTCGGTCGGCGAAAGAAAGCCGAATTATTGATCGCGATCCGACGGTTTATCTCACAACAAAGGGTGGCGGAATTCCGCAGGAAGAAAGGAAAGCATTAACTGACGAACAGGTAGAGCGACTGTTAAGTGCGATTCAAGGATTGCCGCCGTATGTGTTCGTAATGATTGGGCTGTATGCAGGATTGAGGCGAGAGGAAATACTTGCATTGCAGTGGGATTCTGTCTATTTAGACACCGAAGCGCCATATCTGACGGTGCGCAGGGCGTGGCATACAGAGCACAATCGGCCGGTGATTCTGACAGAATTAAAGACTAAAGCATCTGAGAGAAATATTCCCTTGCCGGATCGCCTTGCGGAGTGTCTGCGGGAAGCGAAGGCAAATTCTACATCGAATTATGTGGTAGCGAACCGGGATGGTGAACCGCTAAGTTATACGCAGTTTAAGCGGCTGTGGCAGTATATTGTTACCAGAACAGTCAAAGAACGACACTATTACAAATATGAAAACGGGGTGCGCGTGAAACATACCGTCACGCCAAAACTCGGTGAGAAAGCAGCGCATAATGGAAAGGTGGTATATAGTCTGGATTTTGAAGTGACGCCACACCAATTGCGGCATACTTATATTACCAATCTGATTCATGCATCGGTTGATCCGAAAACAGTGCAGTATCTGGCAGGGCATGAGAGCAGTAAGATTACCATGGATATTTACGCAAAGGTAAAATACAACCGTCCGGAGGAACTGGTCAGATCTATGGAAAATGCATTTGCCATGTGGGAGGCAGTGTAGGAGAATCAAGCATAAAGCTACAATTTTTTAAAATACTATTGACATTTATGCGAATTATGTATATCATAATTATAGAACCTGACTTTGGTATCAGGCTTTAAAAATGGCGTTAGTTTATAGGATATAGAAAAGCTGTTGCATTAATCCGCAGCAGCTTTTTCTGTGTTCTTTTTTTAAAATTTGTAATTCAGGATAGACTTTATCTGTGTCTCTGTCAGAAAATAATTCGTTAGTGGAAGCCTTGTTTCTTTGGAAAGATTATTGATGAAATCGGTTGAGGTTGCGGTGTTTATGTATTTCGATTCACCTTTCGTAAGTTTAAACTCTTTCAGAAAACGAAAGATTTCATCGGTGGAGTATTCATTCCGCAACACCTTGAACTGGAAAAGCCGCTCAAGGAGAACTGTCAGGTAACAGATCAGGAAGTGCCCTTTTATGGTCGACTCCTTCTGTAAAAAAGCCGGTCTCGCATCCAGGTCGGATTTCATAATTTTAAATGATTCCTCTATCCGCCACAGATTGTGATAGGTATGGTATATCTCCTGATCACTCATGGCTGTTTCTGAGGTTACCATAAGATTATACCCGGCAAACTTCAAATCTTTATCAATAGCCTCCTGATTGATGGAGACAGCCGCTTTCTGACCGTTTTTATCGGTGAAATTCACATATTTTCCTGTCTCCCCGAATTCGGCTTTTTTTGCCTGGGATGCCGTCAGAGCCCTTGCTTTTTCCACCATCCGATTGATCTCATATCTCTTCTTTGAGGCAAGGGAAGGGTTATAAGTAAGGAGTCTCTTTTCGCGGAGCTTCACCACATACTCTTTTCCATCACGCTCAACTTTGTAGGGGAATTCATCAACACAGGATTTGTAATAATACAGCAGGCTCCCCTTCCTGTCCCGGGCTTCTTTCCATCCATCATTGAGTAGAACCCATGTCTTTTCTGTCTCGGAAAGCCCTTTGACTGACTTGGAAAAAAGATATCCGTCACCGTTCTTTTTGGAAAATGCGATATTCTGCGCACAGTTAAGTCCCTTATCAGCCACATGGATTGTTCTCCCGGTGACTTGGTGGAAGGTTTTCAGGCGGTCAATCACGTCCCTTAAAACCGGCTTTTCGGATTCGTTTCCGGGGAACATCTTCATACCGATAGGAATCTGGTTACTGTCTAAGAGTAGTCCTAAGCCAATGATGGGATCCTTTCGGTTTTCTTTGCTGGGTCCTTTTCTCCTGAAATCATCTTCCCGATCAATCTCAAAATAGAAGTTTGTACAGTCAAAATAGGATTTGGAAGTATCCAGTCCGAAGAGCTTTTTTGTCTGTACAGTAAAGATTTCCACAAATTTCTCGTAGTCATTCCCCAGAAAAGACAATCCATCCAGAAGCTGGTCGTAAGAGTAATGGACAGAGTCATAGAGATTGGGGAGCACCTCATGGAAAGTTCTGTGCTTGCTGCAAGGATGAACAGCTCTGGCATAGATTAGGGAAGAGAGCAGTTCGTATAGGTCGTATTGGAAGTCATGGGCGAGGTTGAAATAATCCACGTACTTTTTGATCTGCAGTTTTTCCATAATAGATCTAAGCGGAAAATAGCCGAGATAGAGGACTGGTGACTTATCAGATATTTTTCGGGTATTGTCAACCGTTTTTTCCTGGTTGAGCGCATCCACTTCTTTTTGGAAATGGCTAATCGGATCGACAATGCCTTTTTCTTTCCAAGTTTCCACAGAACCAAGGGATTTGTAGCATCGGTGGGCAGTACCACGCTTTTCATGACTGTAAAAACTTTCATCGATAGAGAGATAAGTACGTCCTTTGAGTTTTGTTTTTTTAAGATAGTATGCCATGATAAAACACCTCACTTTATGTAACGCCACTAACGCCATTATTATAACACAGAAAAAATATTTTTGCAAGTATTTTTTACAATAAAAAAAGCCTTATTTTTCAAGGCTTTGCAAGGGCTTTTGATAAAATTTACTACCAAAGATTTATGGCGTTAACTTCTAAAGACGGGAAGAAGAACGGGAAAAATACATGAAGATGCTAGAGGATTAATTCTGACAAAAAAAGGTTCTGTCGTGATTATGCGATGGAACTTTTTTGCGTTCCAAAATCTTTTTGTTTTCTATAAGCCTGATAAAGACAGCACAAACTATTTACAAAACTCAAATCCTCCTGTATAATGAAGGATAGACAATTGGGATAAAATCCTCGTTTTTGGGGGAATCTGTATAGAAATATCAGGAGGTCGATGATATGGGTAAAGAAGTTGAAAACCGCAGTACGCACATACTGCATCATGAAAATGAGGCGATTGGCGAGGTTCGCATCGCAGATGATGTGATCGGCGGCATTGCCGGACTGGCGACGATGGAGATTGAAGGCATTTCAGCGATGGCGGGAAATGCGACGAAGGACCTGCTCAGTAAGCTGAGTGGAAATCTGTCGAAGGGTGTGACGATTCAGGTAGAAGAGAACAATGTTCGCATTGATCTCTCTGTGTTGATGGAGTACGGATACAGTGCGCCGAAGGTTTGCCGTAAAGTGCAGGAAAAAGTGAAATCGGCGGTGGAGAGTATGACCGGTCTGAATGTGACGGAGATTAATGTCCGCATTGCCGGAGTGAATATTGACAAGTCAAAAGCGTGAGAAAAAAGCTGCTGTTGGGCTATCACGCTCTCGGCAGCTTTATTTCGCATTAAGATAAGGAGAGAAGTGTATGAGCAGAAGAGAATTGAGAGAGCACATTTTCCGTATCCTGTTCCGCAAGGAGTTTTTTGCGAGCCCGGCGGAGTTTGAGGAGCAGGTGACTTTGTATCTGGATGATCTTGCGAAGATGGGTATTCCTGAGGATGAGGAGGACGACGGAAAGGCGTTGAGTCCGACCACCGAGGAAGTAAAGTATATTGTGGAGAAGGCGGGACAGGTGTATCTTAACGTGACCGAACTGGACGAGAAGATTAACTTGGCGGCGCAGGGATGGAAGACGAGACGGATGTCCAGAGTGGATCTGACGATTATCCGTCTGGCACTTTATGAGATACTGTTTGATGATCAGGTGCCGGAGAAGGTTGCCATCAATGAGGCAGTAGAGTTGGCAAAGAAATACGGAGGAGACGAGTCTCCTGCGTTTATCAATGGAGTGCTGGCGAGACTGGTGCGCGCGTGAGGATAGGATATGGGCAGTGTTTATTCGGTTGGTCAGGTCAGCAGTTATATCCGCAATATGTTCGAGCAGGATTATCTGCTCAAACGTATCAGTATACGCGGGGAAATCTCCAACTGTAAGTACCACACTTCCGGACATATTTATTTTACATTGAAGGATGAGAGCGCTTCCATGGCAGCGGTCATGTTTGCGGGAAATCGAAGAAATCTGAATTTTACGCTAAAAAACGGTCAAAAGGTCGTGGTGGAAGGTCAGGTCACTGTCTATGAGCGCGACGGAAAATATCAGCTTTACGCCAGAGATATTCGTCTTGACGGTATGGGTGAGCTTTACCGCCAGTATCTTCTTCTAAAGGAAGAACTGGAAGAGCGGGGAATGTTTGCCGACGAATATAAAAAGGCGATTCCCCGGTATGCACTGAAGGTAGGTATTGTGACAGCGCCTACGGGAGCGGCGATTCAGGATATTATTCGGATCAGCAGGCGAAGGAATCCTTATGTGCAGTTGGTTCTTTATCCTGCACTGGTGCAGGGGGCGGGAGCGGCACCGTCGATTGTTCGGGGAATCAGGGCGCTGGATCAGCTGGGGCTTGACTGCCTCATCGTAGGTCGCGGAGGCGGTTCCATCGAGGACCTCTGGGCGTTCAATGAGGAGATGGTGGCTCAGGCGATTTTTGATTGCCGGACACCGGTGATCTCCGCAGTGGGACATGAAACAGATGTGACTATAGCTGATTTTGTGGCGGATATGCGGGCATCGACGCCGTCCGCAGCGGCAGAACTGGCGGTGTTTGAATATGATCGGTTTCGGGAAGAACTCTCCGGGATAAAAGAGCGGATGCATAGGCAGCTTTTAAATCAATTGGAGAGTAGAAAGGAACTGCTTAGGCAGTCGGAGCGTCAGT
>JAFSBP010000186.1 GCA_017437205.1 Lachnospiraceae bacterium | reverse complement strand
TTAAGTTCCACTGGTCCACACTCTTGGCTCCCCATTTTTCAAAGCGGATACTGGAGGTGGGCATGAAGGAGACCAGCTTCCACTTGCCGTCCTCCTTGATGACAATGGGACCGTTATGAATCAGGATATTGCGCCCCTCTGTGGAGAAGGGCAGCACATTCTTCTCGTCAAAGATGTATTTCTGCAATCTGGAACGGCAGGTAAACGCCTCGCCGCTGATATATACGGTGTCACCGATTTTCAACTGTTTTATGTCCTCATCCGTGAGTGGACCGGTCAAATGATATTCTGCCATGATCTTTCCCTCCTCTATTATCTGTCTCCAAACCAGTTCGGACTCTTCATCACGGTTACTGCTCCATCTGCATCAATTCTGGAGGATGCCCGCCGGGCTACCATACAGTTAGTGCTGGTTGCGACTGCGATACCGGCGATATGAGTGTATGCATACTCCACGTTTACCGCCAGCACGGAGGTATCTCCACCTGAACCCAAGATACCAACACCTAGACTGTTCAGTGCTTTATACAGATCTTCCTCAATCTTTGCGAACATGGGATCCGGATGTTTTGAACCTACGGTTCGAAGGCAGGCAGCCTCCTTCGCCAGATTCGCCGCCACATTGGCTGTGCCACCGATACCGATGCCCAAAACCGAAGGGGGACAGACCGCGCCCGCTCTGGCGGATGCCACAAAGCTGTCGATGACAAACTTCTCAATACCGGCAATGCCATCCGCAAAGGCAACGATGCGATGTCTGGTGCCGCCGAAGCACTCGGAACCGCCGCCCTTTGCCGCGTAGGACATTTCAACAAAGTCACCGTCCACAAACTGATAGGTAAAGTCCGGAATATTCATCCCGATATTATTGCCCGGGTCATATCCGGTCAGTGGATGCTTCATGGTCGCTCTTAAGTATCCCAGCTCCGTTGCCTTCGCCACCGCTCTTCTGGCAGCGTTTTCCAACTCTACGAAACCGCCTTCCAGCTCACACCGGTTTCCTACCTTAAAATAAAAAATCGGCCAGCCGGTGTCCACACAGAGGGGATTCTCTCTCTTTGCGGACATTTCCATGCTCTTTAAGGTCGCAGTCAGACCCTTCTTTGCATCTGGGTTACTCTCACGCTCAATTGCCTGCTCAAAGGCCTGACGCACGTCCGCCGATATTTCTGTTGCACCTCGTTTGATGGTCTCAAAGAGGACTTTTTCATATAGTTCAGTTTTAATCATTGTTGCTCCTTTTGTCAGTCTGGTTTTAGTTCACCGCGTCGCCCATGCTGCCTATCTCCTACAGATGCAGCACAAACGCACCATTTTCCAGTGTCAGCTTCGTCCCATAAGGCTTGTTCCGCTCATTCATGTAATCCAGAATCTGCTTTGCCTCCGCCTCATCAGCCAGCGCCGGCAGACCATTCTCCATGCTCAGACGAAGCGGGTACAGAATTGCCTCTGTCAGTTTTCCATCCTCAAAAGTCATAAACGGCATCAATGACCTGAAGTTATTCACATCGGTATGAAGGTCCTTGCCACCCTTCGCCCGCCATTCGATCTGCTCCTTTGGTGTCAATCCGTGAGGTGCTTTATACTTTTCCCTGAAATCATCGGGCATACAGAATGCATCATCGCTCTGGAAAATAAAATTGCCCAGACTGTAAAATATCGGTTTCCCCTGATAGAGCTCGATAGCTTTCAGCTGATGGGTCCCGGTACCGATCACTGCGCTTGCCCCTGCATCCACGCATGCATGGCAGAATTCCACCAGAAAATCGTCCGGCTCATCATCGGTCATGTGCTTGATCTCGTGGGAGTGGACGATCACAACTACCTGCTCACACTCCTCGAGGGCACGCTTGATCCCGTTCACGGTCCGCTCTAGATCCACCGCATTGGCCTTGGTAGTCTTTCCCTCTGTCTCACTCTCCCGGAAGACATACTCTCCGAAACCGAAGCAGCCCTCCGGCACCTTCGGTGTATATCCGCCCGCACGGGAACGGTTTCTTCTTCCGTCAATACAGGTCCCCTCTGCCATCTCCTGAAGAGCCTTCATGTGCTCCGGCGTGATCTCGTAAACGGTAGAGAATCTCAGACCATTTAAGCCCGGTCTGCCCGGAACCGTGTCGGAAGGATTTCCGGCACGGGCTGCGTCGTTGAAGGTGGAACAGATAGAAATCAGCCCAACCTTCCCGTTCGGCGTCTCGATTACCGCATGGGCAGAGGCCTCCGGCAGATCCTTTCCCGCTCCGCTGCAGGGCAGATTTCTCTTTCCCACCGCATTTAGTGTGGAAAACATTCCATCATAAGAATAATCCATGGTGTGGTTATTGGCGAAGGAACATCCGTTAAAGCCAAATTTCAGTACATCATCCAGCGTCTTTTCCTTAGCCAGCAGCCATGTCCCACCACAGTAGGATGAGCCGTAGATTGGCTCATCAGACAACACATTTTCCAGATTAAACAGTTTGACATCTGCCTGCTCAATAATCTTCTTCAACGGCTGAATGTCATACTCTGCCGGCATATCTGTTATATAAATCGAATCCCCTACACTACAAATTGTCGTTTTCATTGTCTTCCCTTTCTCTCATCAGAGTCCTCAATCTTTTCTTTATCGATCCCATCCATATTGTCCAGTACAAACTGCACGCAGGTCGCACTACCTTTATCCAGTGCGTCCTCATCAATCATAAAATCATTGTTGTGAGGCAATGTTGTAATTCCCTTTGCCTCATTTCTGGTGCCAAGACGGATAAATACTCCCGGCTTTTTCGTGAGATACTGTGAAAAATCCTCGGAGCTCATCTTGATGAGCATCTCTGCGATATTTTCCTCGCCCACCACCTTCGCTGCCGCACTCAACACACGATCCGCTATATACGGATTATTGTACACCACATAACACTTCAATGAAGTGGTCAACTTAAAGGTACATCCAAAGTTTTTTGCTGCCCTGCTGCAGATCTCCTCAATATTTTTGATCAGCAGTTCATCCACATTCATGTCAAAGGTGCGGATAGTTCCCAGCATCTGTGCATAGTCTGCCACCACGTTTTGGGTGGTTCCTGCATGAAGAGTACCCACGGAGCAGACGTACTTTGCAAATGGATTTAACTTCCTTGCCAGCATGAGCTGTATTCCGTTATATGCATCCACTGCCGCTGCCAACGCATCATTGCCCGAATGGGGCAGAGTCGCGTGGGCAGTGCGCCCAAAAAATTCCAGCTGAAAGTTTCGGCTGGATGCCATGGACTCCCCTTTGCACACGCCGACACATCCGGAATTCAGCCAGTTTTCGATATGTACACCGATAATCACGTCAATTTCATCCATAATTCCATCCTGAACCATCAGCTCTGCGCCACTCTGCCTGCCCTCCTCGCTGGGCTGAAACAGAAGCATCACACGACAGTTGATTTTATTCTCCATCGCCTTGAGCGTCTTCGCCGTTCCCAAAAGCATGGCCGTGTGAGCATCGTGGCCGCAAGCATGCATTTTTCCGTCAATCTTGGATTTGTAGGAAATATCATTGATTTCATCGATGAGAAGGGCATCCATATCCGCACGGATACCGATGGTAAAGCCTTCCTTCTGTGGATTAATATACCCCACCACACTGCTCTTTCCGTACTTTTCCGTATATGGAATCCCCATCTTTTCCAGCTCCCGCTTTACCACTGTGATGGTTCTGGGCAGTTCAAAATCTACCTCCGGATACTGGTGAATCGCTCTTCTCAGCTTAATAATATAGTCTTTATCGATTTGATACATAACTTCCTCCTATAGTTCGATCCCTGCCAGCGGCATGTGCTGCTGGCAGCCGTTAATGTCATTGTCCGCAAGACTTCCGCTAATATTTTTTCTAGGGAAGGTAATCTTGATAGAATTGACCACCTCATAGGCAATGATATCGATTTTCTCCACCGCCACATCGTAGGCTGCCGCAACCTGATCCTTCGTCAGGGCATTCAGAACGTAATTCATGGACTCGCGGTCATTGAAAATCAAATCAAACGTGATAAACAAAGGACC
>JAFSBP010000185.1 GCA_017437205.1 Lachnospiraceae bacterium | reverse complement strand
GCATTGTGGAACAGGGCAAAGCTCTCCATCTCAACGCACACACAGTTCCGCTCGTCGCGCAGCTTCTCCCAGTAGGTGGGGCGCTCGCCGTTGTCCTCGCGGTAGAAAACGTCGCTAGAGTGGGTGTTGCCCTCGATCACGGGAATGTTCAGCTCCTTCGCCGCACCCCGCAGGCTTTCCACCAGCCCTGCATCCGGGTAGGTGATGTCCTTGTCATAGCCATTCTGCACCTTCGCATAGGTGGACTCGCTCACCGCACCGGTCACCAGAACAACGTCATAAATCTTCGCGTCCCTGGTGTAACTGCCGGCGCTGCCCACACGGATAATGCTGTCCACATCATACTCTTTAAACAATTCATAGCTGTAAATACCAACGCTGGGGATGCCCATGCCATGACCCATGACAGTCACAGGCTTTCCTTTATAGGTTCCGGTGTACGCTAACATTCCGCGCACATTGTTCACCAAAACCGCATTCTCCAGAAAATTGTCCGCAATAAATTTTGCACGAAGGGGATCTCCGGGCATCAAAACAGTCTTCGCAATCTCGCCTTTTTTTGCTTCGTTGTGGGGGGTAGACATTATATTTTCCTCCTGAATTTTTGTATATTTTCGTTCTCCACGCTCTTCCACTGACTTTCGGCCCGGAAATCGTTCTCCACGCCCAAATACTCGCACACGGTTGCCGCAATGGTATCAAAGCCCGCGATAGTTCCCAGATTCACTCCGGCCTTCACATTCTTGCCGTAGATCATCCAAGGCACGTACTCCCTGGTGTGGTCGGTGGTCGCCAGATATCCCGGATCACAGCCGTGATCGGCGGTGATCATCAGTACATCGTCCTCTCTCATTGCAGGGATAAACCTGCTCAAAAACCGATCAAACTCCGTCAGAGCCTCTGCATATCCCGTAATATCTCTCCGGTGTCCGTAAGTGGCATCGAAATCCACCAGGTTCACGAAACACAAGCCCTCAAACTCACGCTCCTGCATCTCAAGGGTAATTTCCATACCGTTCGCATTGCTCGTGATGCGGTTGCTCTCCGACACGCCCGCTCCATTGAAAATATCATAAATCTTTCCGACGCTGATGGTTTGCATTCCCTTCTCTGCAATCAGATCCAACATCGTTTTCTTCGGCGGGTTCAGGGAATAGTCGTGACGGTTCGCCGTCCGCTTGAAATTCTCCGGACGGTCGCCCACGAACGGTCTCGCGATCACTCTGCCGGCCCCCAGATCGCCCACCAGCATCTCTCTGGCAATCTCACAGTAGCGGTAAAGTTCCGGCACCGGGACAATCGCTTCATTGGCCGCGATCTGGAACACGCTGTCCGCACTGGTGTAGACAATGAGTGCTCCGGTCTCCATGTGCTCCATGCCGTAATCCTTGATCACCTCTGTGCCGGAATAAGGTCGGTTGCAGAGACACTTTCTGCCGGTGGCCTTCTCAAACTCTGCGATAAATTCCGCCGGAAATCCGTCGGGGAAGGTGGGCAATGGCTTCTCACTGATAAGACCGGCGATCTCCCAGTGACCGATGGTGGTGTCCTTGCCCATACTGATCTCCCTAAGGCGGGCGAAGCTGCCTGTAGCCACATCAACTCCCTCCCTACAGGTCACACCGTCAATATTAAACAACCCCAGTTCTCCCATATTCGGCAAATTCAGCTTATCACTGGTGGCACAGGATCCCAAGGTGTTTGCGCCAGCATCGCCGAAATCGGCTGCGTCGGGGGCAGCGCCGATACCGAAGCTGTCTAAAACAATTAAAAATACACGTTTCATGAACTATCTCCTTCTTCCGCGCCGATTTTCACGGGCGGAAAACGACTTTTCTTTATCTTATCCCTGCCAAACGCACATTATTCCTCCGCGGCATCCTGCTTAATCAACTCTCTGATCGCCTCAATCGCCACTTCGATGGCCACTCCGGTGTCATGAACCTGAATATCCTCTAGTCCCATCGCTCTTCTGGTCTGGTTCGCGATCACGGCAAGAACCGCTCCTGTGCGCACTCTGCGCACGGAACCTACAATAAATAATGTCGAACTTTCCATCTCGCTGGTTAGCGCGCCACAGCGCACCCACGCATCCCATTTATTTTTCAGTTCATAGCTGACCGGCATGCTGTCCGGGTCATGCTGTCCGTAAAAATTGTCCTTGCACTGCACCACACCGGTGTGAACACGGCAGCCTTTTTTCTTCGCAGCAGTCCGCAGCGCCGCCACCACATCGAAATCCGCCACCGCCGGGTACTCAATGGGCGCATACTCCTTCGTGGTACCGTCCAGACGGATTGCTCCTGTCGCTACCACAATGTCACCGCCCAGCACCTCCGGCTGCATGCCTCCGCTGGTGCCCACGCGGATGAATGTATCTGCGCCGCAGTGAACACACTCTTCCACCGCGATAGCTGCGCTGGGTCCGCCGATTCCGGTGCTGCACACACTCACCGGGACACCGTCCAACGTTCCGGTGTAAATTTTATATTCGCGGTTAAAACTAACCAGCTTCGCATCATCAAAATGTGCCGCGATTTTCTCGCAACGACCCGGATCGCCGGGCAGGATCACGTAGCGACCGATATCGCCGGGGCGGATCTTCAAGTGAAATTCTTCATTGGGTGAGTATACTGTAGCCATAGGGAATCTCCTTTGCCTGATTCTTTTTTATAAAGCCAATCGTCATGCTATTTATTCAAATTGCTTCGCGTATTTGTAAAGACGCTTTAGCATCACATCCGTACTTTCTGCATCAAATGCCTGCAATGGCTTACAAAATCCCGAGTATGAATGAAATGCCAGCAAATAGACTGCCATCGCCATCGCTAGTTCCTCCGGCTGCCCTTCATAAAGTTCTGACAGTTTTCTCAGTTCTTCGCTGACAGTGTCCCGAGGTACTTTCACTTCCTCATCTTCATTTACAACTGAATCAATCACCTCAGGCAGCACCATACACATTTCATGAAACGCATTTTCTTCTCCCGTAACAATAGCATAAAACTGATCCATGCTCACTCGCCTGATTCTGCGATGTTGAACATTTTTCCCATCCACCGTTGTAATCCACTTTACATTTTGTGAACGTTTTGCAATGGCCTCCACCAATAAACATGCACAATCATCATCGTCCAGTAGCTGGCTTTGCATTTTTATATATG
>JAFSBP010000184.1 GCA_017437205.1 Lachnospiraceae bacterium | reverse complement strand
TAAAATACACCTGCAGCGGCACGATGGTGTATCCCTTCTCGCGAACTTTTCCATTGATCTTATTGATCTCATAGCGATGTACGAGAAGTTTACGCACTCTCAGCGGATCACGATTAAAAATATTCCCCTTCTCGTAAGGGCTGATATGAAAACCGTAGATCAACATCTCACCGTTTTCAATGCGGATGTAGGACTCCTTCAGGCTTCCTTTTCCCATGCGCAGAGACTTTACCTCTGTACCGACCAACGAAATGCCTGCCTCAAACTTCTCCTCGATAAAAAAATCGTGATACGCCTTTTTATTGTTGGCGATCAACTTAATACTTTCCTTGCTCATTTATGCCTCTTTTCCTTCGGTTTTCTCTCCTTCACCGGAACAAACTCTACTGTGTGCATAAGTCTGTCAACATCCACAGCCCTCACCCGAAGCTTCTGCCCCAAACGGAAACGGTTTCCGGTGCGATATCCCACCATCTCCATCGCCTCCCGGTCGAAATCGTAAAAATCATCCTCCAGGTTGCTGATATGGATAAAGCCCTCCACCGTATTCTCCAGTTCCACATACATTCCATAGTCGCTCATACCGGAGATCACACCACTAAAGCAACGCCCGATGCGCGCCTCCATAAACTGAGCTTTTTTAATCTTGTCCGTCTCCCGCTCTGCCTCATCCGCCTGACGCTCCATCGCGGAAGTCTGCTGTGCAACCTCAGAAAGGATAGCTTCATAGTGGGCAATTCGCGCCTCACTCAGCTCTCCGTGCAGATTTTCCTTCATAATCCGGTGGATCTGAAGGTCTGGATATCGTCTGATCGGTGACGTAAAATGTGTGTAATACCGTGCCGCCAGTCCGAAATGACCGCTGCAGTCCGTGCTGTAGCGTGCACGCTTCATGGATCGAAGGGTAAGCCGACTGATCATCGCCTCCTCCGGCGAGTCCTCAATCTTCGCCAACAGCTTCTGCACTTCCTTTGGATGCACATCATTCGTCACACGAATATGATAGCCGAAATTGTTGATCAATGCAACCAGTTTCAACATTTTTTCCCGATCCGGAGTCTCATGGGTACGGTATAAAAAGGGCAGTTCCTGCCAGAAATAGTCCTCAGCAACTGTTTCGTTGGCCATCAACATGAAATCCTCGATGAGCCTCGTCGCACTGTTGCGCTCATAAGGTTTAATCTCAGTGGGACGACCTTCCCGATCTAAAATAATTTTACTCTCAGGAAAATCGAAATCAATGGAGCCCCTCTGACGGCGCTTTTCCCGAAGTTTATCTGCCAGTTCTTTCATCAGCATGAACATAGGCACTAACTCATGGTACTCCTCACACTCAGCTTCCGCCTGTTCCTCGATGATTCGATTCACCACCGTATAACTCATCCTACGGTCCACGCGGATCACCGATTCGGTGATGTGGTGAGACAAGATATTTCCCTGACCGTCAATATCCATCAAGCAGCTAAAGGCAAGACGATCAACGCCTGCATTCAGCGAACAAATCCCGTTGGACAACCGGTGGGGAAGCATAGGTATCACTCGATCCACCAAATAAACGCTGGTACTTCGGCGAAGTGCCTCCTTATCCAGCGGTGACCCCTCACGCACATAATGACTCACATCAGCAATATGAACACCCAAATGATAGATTCCGCCCTCCACGGACAAGGTAATGGCATCATCCAAATCCTTAGCATCTTCGCCGTCAATGGTTACTGTAGGAAGATGTCTTAAATC
>JAFSBP010000183.1 GCA_017437205.1 Lachnospiraceae bacterium | reverse complement strand
TTGATACCATATTGACCAATGATTATTTGACGGTTTACAACGCAGTAAGGGGAAATAGGGAATGATATGATACCTCTTAAGTAGAGAAGGCGAATAAACCAAAATCTACTTAGAAGGTATTTTGAGGTTGCCAGATTTTTGTGCCAACTTAAAATTCCCCTCTTGCGTATTTTCCGGTTATGCATTATACTAAATATAAAGCATTTGTTCTTTATATCCTTGGCATATGAGCCGTTCTGAAGTCTAAACTCATTTCTACGAGAACATTCAATGCTTGGAAACTAAATTGTCTGGCAGGAACGTTCTTGGTACAGACGAGTAGCCGGAGTTGGAATTAAAGACACTGGTGATAAATATCAACAGGGGCTACAACGAGGAATTGAAACAGAGTTGCCGTGATTTATACGGCTACATGGTGTATGCAGACAAGGTGCGTGAATTTGCAAAGATTTATCCGCGGGAAGTGGCAGTAAAGATGGCGATTAATTACTGTATAGAGAATGATATCCTGGCGGATTTTCTGGCAGCGCGTCGTGCGGAGGTGATGAGTACGAGTATATTTGAGTATGATCGGGAAGCGCATCTGCGTCAGGTGGCGGAGGAGAATAAAGCCGTTGCCATATTGGAGTGCATAGAAAGCCTGAAAAAAACGTTAGGGTTAACTGCCGAGCAGGCAATGGAAGCACTGAGAATTCCAAAGACTGAGTGGAACGAGTATAAGAAGAACTTAGAAGAGTAGATAAGTTTTAGGGGCCGGACATTTGGTATGATCCGGTCCCTAAACTGTAGTCACACTCCAAATATCTCATTTTCTTAATTTTGTTAAAAAATGTCAACCCCATTTGTGTTTTTGCCGATTTTTTTTGAGCGCATCTTATGTTATAATACCCCTTAAGTAATGTTTTTGAAATTTAACTGCCGACTGAAATGAGATGTATTATTTTTTGTCGGTATTGTTTTGATGGATAGAAAGGGAAGTTTACGATGAAGAAGACCGGACGGGTATACAAGCGGATGATTCTTACCTATGTTTTGGTGCTGTGCATTCCGATACTTTTGAGTGTGGTTCTGTACCAATATACGCACCAAACCATGAAGGAGCAGGCGAAAGACCAGAACAGTGATTTACTGGAAACGATCAAAAACGTCTGTGACAGGGAGATATTGTATTACGGAAGTGTTCTTCAGCAATTAAAGGGAAATGAAGAGATTAAACGGCTGGTGAACAGCACCACGGAGGATGAGGCGCTTAAGCGGTGGATGGCGATTGAAGCTACAGGCCAGGTGGGAAGTATCAAGAGTGCCATGCTTGACTATGCAGAGTTCTGTAAGGATGTTTTTGTGTATCTCAGCGATGATGATATTATGCTCAGTGACTTTGGCGGCAAAACTACCCTTGACAGATATGAAAGCTTTTGGATGGAAATGACGCATGAGGAGGCAGAGTGGTTTGCAGAACAGCTGTCTTTAGTAAATCAGAGAAAGATGGTTTCCGCGCAGATTAAAGGGCAGGATTACATCCTTCTGCTTGAGCGGATGGTGAGCAAGACCGGAAAGCGCCTAAGTGCTGTGTCCGGTTTGTGGATAGATCCTGCGATCTTTGAAAAACAGATTCGCAGCAGTGAGTGGAAGGGAAAGAGAGAGTGGGCATTTATCGCAAGCGACGGTGATCAGCTGCACGTGACGGAAAAACTGAAAATAGAAAGCTTTATCCCGGACGGACAAAAGAATGGTCAGATTCGGGTTGGCAATGAGCAGTATGAAATACATTCCATGAAATCGGATGCATATGACGGCGAATATTTCCTGCTTTCTTCCGTGAAGGGTACCAGCCAGGCGGCGAGCCGGGTGCGCAATGTACATCTTCTGTG
>JAFSBP010000015.1 GCA_017437205.1 Lachnospiraceae bacterium | reverse complement strand
GATTGCACTGCAGGATTTTCTGCTGAGAGCGATGGCCGAGCAGTTTGCCAAAGAGAGCGGTCAGGCAAAAGGCTCCGGGAAAAGTGGGTTGTTATTTATCAGTCGATGCGGTCAAAAGGTGCTGGAGCGAAGTGCCTGTGTCATTGAGCATGATCGGATTGTCGTTCGGTTTCAGATTGGATTTCCTGCGTTCGGACGAACCATCAATGCAGGAGAATTAGAGAAGATTCTATTTGGAACATTGCCTGAATGCGTAGAAAACAGCCTGTTTTTTGCAAAATTGGATCAACGGGCAGTGAAGGCTGCAGTTGAACTTTCCGAGGATCAAGAAGCACTTAGGGCGCAGATGAGAGAACATGGTGTGGTTTCTTTTGTGGCAGATGGTGCAATTTTGCCGAGACAGAGCGGTGTGTCTGAGCTTCCTATGAAGGGGGCAATCGCTTTTATTTCGCCGGAACGTATGCGAAAGACATTTATTTTACCCCATCGGGGGAAAATCACCGGAATGGCGATTCCGAGAGGAATCACGCTGATCGCGGGTGGCGGTTATCACGGAAAGTCTACTCTGTTGGAGGCGATCCAGAACGGAGTATATAATCATATTGCCGGAGATGGCAGAGAATTTGTGCTGACAGACAGGACGGCGGTAAAGCAGAGAGCGGAGGACGGACGCTCCATCCGCAAGGTGAATATTGATCTGTTCATCCACAATCTGCCTAACCGAAAAGATACCACCGAGTTTTCCACTGAGGACGCCAGCGGAAGCACCTCGCAGGCGGCGGGGCTGATAGAGAGCATTGAGGCAGGAAGCGGGCTTCTCTTGCTGGATGAAGATACATCGGCGACCAATTTTATGGTCAGAGACCGGCTGATGCAGGAAGTGATCAGTCGGGACAAAGAGCCAATCACACCGTTTATCGAGCGGGCGAGAGATCTGTATGATGAGGCAGGGATATCCACAATTATGGTGGCGGGAAGTTCCGGAGCATTTTTCTATCTGGCAGATCATATTCTGTTGTTGGACAATTATCGGGTTCGCGAGATCACAGAGGAAGTGAAGGCGGTCTGTGCTCATCATCCTGCTCCGTCCATCCATGCGCCCGGATTTCAGCTTCCGGAATTTCATCGTGTGCTTCCGGCATTTCGCAGGATACAGAGCAGGGAT
Source organism: Lachnospiraceae bacterium (assembly GCA_017437205.1). Taxonomy (GTDB): domain Bacteria; phylum Bacillota; class Clostridia; order Lachnospirales; family Lachnospiraceae; genus RGIG423. Next base: position 1,364 of record JAFSBP010000015.1, on the reverse strand, counting down.
AGCAGACACGATCAGATGAAGGTAAAGACGTTTGGTGTGGATTCCCTGAGTCTGGATCGGGAGACTGTGGATGTGCGCTATTTGGAGCAGATTATCGACTCTGAGCAAACGATGGCACTGGCTTATCTGATGAGATATTGTCTGGAAAATCTGCTGGACGGAAAGCGAACGGTCAGACAGGTCGTGAGTCAAACGATGGAGCTTTTGGAGAAGAAAGGTTGGGAGGCGTTTTGTCGGGGTTATGTGCCCGGAGGTTTGGCGAAGACGAGAGAGCAGGAACTTTATGCCTGCCTGAACCGGTTTCGCGGGTGAAATGTGCTCCGGCCTTCATTTATGGTGGAATCCGTGTTAGCAGGCACGGTTGCTATGAAAAGAAAAGTAGGATTGATGTAAAACGATGGAACGGAAGTTACAATATATTGCAGCTGATACAGATATGGGACGAACGGTCAAGGATGTTTTGCAGCATCATTTTCACCTGTCTGCCCGCCAGATCAGCCGCGCGAAATTCATGGACGACGGTATTTTGGTTAATGGCGTGGAAGTGACGGTTCGATGGCAGCTTAACCCGGGGGACTGTCTGATGGTTGCACTGGAGGATAAAGAAGCCGGGTCTCATCAGTTGATTCCTCAGCCGGGAGAACTGGATATCCGCTACGAAGATGAGGACCTGGTACTGGTGAATAAGCCATCGGGGCTGGTGGTACATCCCTCTCCAGGACATTACGCAGATTCACTGGCAAATATTATGGTGTGGCATTACGGTCAAAAAGGAGAGCATATCGTGGTTCGGCCGGTGGGACGGCTGGATCGGGAGACCAGTGGGCTGATCTATATTGCAAAGAACAAAGCTGCCGTGCGAAAGATGGAACTTCAAAGGATATCCGGCGAGATGGAGCGGCATTATCTGGCGTTGGTGCACGGTTCGCCTGAACGTGATGAGGGTATTATTGAGGAGCCCATTGGACCGGAGCCGGATATTTGGATGAAACAGCGAGTGACACCGGACGGGGCTTATGCAAAGACTGCATACCGGGTGCGATTGCGGTTTGACGGGTACAGTCTGGTGGAACTTCACCTCTTTACCGGAAGGACACATCAGATTCGGGTACACATGGCATGGCTGGGTCATCCTTTGTTGGGGGATTCCATGTACGGCGGAGAAACTACGCAAAACGAGTTTGGCATGGAGCGAACGGCGCTCCATTCGTGGAGGCTTGTCTGTACACAGCCCTTTACCCGGGAACGGTTGGAGTTTGTCTGCGAACTGCCGGAGGATATGAAGCGGTTGATAGAGCGAGATGAAAAATATTGTATTTGACGGAGGAAGAAATATGCAGTTGATAATTGAAGGCTTGATGAAG
>JAFSBP010000182.1 GCA_017437205.1 Lachnospiraceae bacterium | reverse complement strand
GCTTTTTGGCGCTTGCGGCTGTGGCTGGATCTCACAGACAGATCATGGCTACGGTGCATCCACGATATCTCAGACAGATAGTACAGACCGGGAGGCATCGGAAGGCACGGAAGAAGGAACGACGGCATCGGACAGAGAAAAGTCGTCCTATGGAGGCGAGAATCTTGCCGCAGATTTGATGGGAGGAATTGTAAGGAATACGGTGGAGGGTAGAGCGGCGGATGAAAAATTCATACATGCCATGGCAGACTTTGCTGTAGAGATATTTCGCAATTATCCATCGGCAGAGGGTGAAGTGTCAGGGGACAATGTGTTGATATCCCCGCTTTCTTCCCTGCTTGCTTTAGCTATGACGGCCAATGGAGCAGCGGGAGAGACTCTTAGTCAGATGGAAGCGGTGTTAGGGGGTGGGATGCCGATATCTGAACTGAACCGATATCTGTACACCTACACAAATTCCCTGCCAAACACGGAAAAAGCTAAGTTTAAGATTGCAAATTCCATCTGGTTTCGTGCCGGATTTGAAGTCTACCCACAGTTTCTGCAGACAAATGCAGATTATTACGGGGCTGCGGTCAGAAAAGAGCCGTTTGATGATGGGACGAAGAATGCCATCAATGCATGGGTTAATGAGAATACGAACGGATTGATCGAGTACATTCTTTCTGATTCGATTCCCACAGACACGATGATGTACTTGATTAATGCCATTGTGTTTGATGCGAAATGGCAACACGAATATCATTTGAATGATTTATGCGAGAGGGAATTTACTGAGTTAGACGGAACGGCGAAGAAGGTACCGATGATGTGGTCGGAGGAGCGGAAATATCTGGATGACGGCATGGCGACCGGTTTTATCAAGCCTTACGCGACCGGATACAGTTTTGTTGCGCTACTGCCAAATGAGGGCGTGGATATTCACGAGTATATTGCGTCAATGACCGGAGAAAACCTGATCAAAACGCTGAGTCAGGAGAAAAGTGCATCGGTGAGCGTGACATTGCCGAAGTTCAGTTATGAGGATAGCACGCTGATGAATGCCGAGTTGATAAAGATGGGAATGCCGCTGGCCTTTGGTTCATCGGCTGATTTTACCGGGATGACACCGGAAGGTGAGAAAATTTATATCGGAACTGTACTGCAGAAAACGTTTATTTCTGTGGATGAGTTGGGAACCAAGGCGGGGGCGGTGACTATGGTTGAGATGACTGAGGAGAGTGTGCCGTCATATCAGTATACAGTTACATTGAATCGTCCCTTTGTCTATATGATCATTGATAACGAGACGAAACTGCCAGCCTTTATCGGGGCGTTGTTGGAAATGCAGGAGTGAAGAAAATGAATTGCTATGTAAGCTCAAGAATCGGGAAATTGTTGATCATGTGCCTCCTTGCCGGCATGCTTACCGGCTGTGGTGGTGCATCGAAGGAAAATGAGACCACGTTGCCGGAAACTGCGACAACGCAGGAAGACGCTGCATCTGAGGAGAGCACGACCGAAGCGCCGGAAGAGACGACGGAGGAAGAGACGGAAGCGTTTGCAGGTCCAATCTACAAGATCAATTGGTTGGAGGTTGAATTTTCGTTGGAACAGATCACCGGGTATATGACAAATGGTGAGGTTGTGTATATTCGCGGGAAGAATCAGACCGATGTGCCTTCGTTTTGGAGAGAACAGGTCATTTCCTGTGATCCTGACGGCACGAATCAGAAGGTTGTTCTGGTGATCCCAAACAAGATGGATCAGCGTGAATCAGACGTCTATAGGACCTATTTTGGGATGAGTGTGGATTCAGACGGCAATTTGCTGGTCAGATTCCGGGACTATCACCATGTGAACGGACAAATACCCAAGAACATCTGTTATCTGCAAAAGATAGATCGCGATGGAAATGTGCTATGGGAAGTGAAGTTTCCGGAGAATGTATATGAAACTTCGGCGGTTGCGCTGGGTACACAGCTGATCTGCGTGGCACGCACAATTGGCGAGGGCGGTGCCTATGACAAGACTCTGGTACTGGTATATGACAAGGACGGAAATCTAATCAGACAACATGATACAGGAACAAAGGAATCGCTCAGTGTGATGGTCTATGATGAAAAAATATATCTGCGCGAGCCGGGGAATCTCTATTCGGATTACGACAGGTATCGGGAATTCGATTTGGAGACTGGGGAACGCGGCGAGGAATTCGCCGACGGTCTGGAATGGTACGGGACCCTGATCGGCTCCGGCTGCGGATATGAACTGCTGGTTCAGGATTATGAAGGCATCTGGGGATATCACCTCAAAGGAGTCAGTTGTGTCAAGGTACTGGATTTTGAACTATCGGGGTTGGACCCTCAAATGGATGCCATTATCCGGCCGCATGGAGAAGATGAATTCTTGTTGATTGTAAAGAACCTGGAGACGAGCAGTTGGGCAGAATCCTCGATGGCCATATTGACGAGGGTGACGTGGGAAGATTTAAAGGATAACTGAGACAAAAGCATGAAAAATCCTGCAGATATTCTGTAGGATTTTTCTTTACAAAACGTCACATTTGCCCTATAATATCCTTAAAAATACTCTGTAGGAGGCTTTTCAAATGAAAAAGTTTTTTGGCGAATTTAAGGCATTCATTGCTCGTGGCGACGTGCTGAGCATGGCAATCGGTATCATCATCGGTTCCACCTTTACCGCGATCGTAAACTCTCTGGTAAAGGACATTATCACTCCTTTGATCGGCGTGATTCTGGGTGGTATTGACTTCTCCGGCATGTCCGTGACTGTCGGTGAGTCTACCATCCTGTTTGGATCCTTTATTCAGGCGATTATCAACTTCCTGTTGACCGCTTTCGTTCTGTTCTTGGTAGTTAAGGCAGTGAACGCGATGAAGGCTGCAGCTGAGAAGAAGGCGAAAGAGGAAGAGGAGGCGAAGCCCGCAGCACCCGCACCTACTCCCGCTGATATCGTTCTGCTGACCGAGATCCGCGATCTGCTGAAGAAGTAATTTCAGACGCAGTCATCCTTGACATTTTCAAGGGAATATTATATCATAGTGGAAATGAGTTTGTGTGAGGAGTGTTAGATGCTGATCGATAAGGTTGCGCTTCTGTATTGGCAGGAGGGGAAAATCTTGAGCAGCCGCTCTAAGGGGAAGGATACGTGGTATCTTCCCGGCGGCAAGCGTGAGGGCAGCGAGACTGATGTGGAGACATTGGTGCGCGAGATACAGGAAGAACTGTCGGTATCTGTTGAACCGGAGACGGCGGTTTATTACGGGACGTTTGAAGCACAGGCTCATGGAAAAAGTGAAGGTGTTATTGTTCGAATGACCTGCTATACAGCAGGCTTTTCCGGCACCCCGGCACCCGCTCACGAGATCGAGGAATTAAAGTGGCTTACCTACGCTGACAGGGACGTAGTGTCCCCTGTGGACAAGCTGATCTTTGATGACTTGAACAGAAAAGGATACTTATTATAACAGGACAACCAGCCCTTTTCATCGGAAGAGGGCTGGTTGTTTGTAGATATTTAACGATAGATAAGGAGAGCAGAGGCATGTTTGAGTTGTTGGAAGGAACAAAGCTTTCGCCGGTATTTTCTGATAGCGGAGTGGATTGCTACCGTGTGACCGGAAGAGAGTACCTGAACCGCTATTATGTGGTATCGGAGGAAGGTACGAGAAATCTGCTGAATCAGCCGGAAATTGTTGGATTTGACGTATATAATTGTATGTTGAAGCCTACTACACGGATGATGAAGTATTTTAAGGGAGAGGGTTTGGTGAGTTCGGCAAACATTCTCTCAATCTTGCGCGGAGCGTTGAATTATCCTTTGGAGGAGAGCTGTTATCGGGAGAAAATCCGCGTGCACGACATTAGCTTTTTGTCGAGTGAGCGTGTGTTCCATCAGGCGGAGATTGCCGGGCTGGAGATCAAGTACAGTAAGCTTGCGATGGTTCCGGACAGTACACTGCTTATCGGAGATATCGTGGCCAGCGGAGATACCCTGGTACATTGCCTGCGCTATGTGACCGAGCATTATCGCAAGCACGGAGCGAAGCTTCGCAACATTATCCTGTTTACTATCGGTGGATTTAAAGGCATCGAGATCATGGAGCGTCTGACCAAAGAGTTTCGTGAGTTTTGGCCGGAATTTGAGGGATTCATCGGTGTATATTATGAGGGAATGTTTAACTGCTATCAGGATAAGGGTGTGGCAGGAATTCAGGTTTGTAATGTGGATTTCTACTGGGCCAAAGGTTTGCTTGCTCCGGCATACCGCAGACAGAGTCTTTCTTCCAGAGATACGTTGTTTGAGAAATGTATCATCTACGATGGCGGAGCGAGACGTTATGAGATCGCCGATCATGTGCATGAGGTTCTGGAATACTGGGAAGAGATTGAGGAACTGGCGGATCGGATTGATTTCAAGGCATTCACCGACGAGCGTCTCGGTTATGTGACTCCTGTAAGCTTTGAGGACTGGATCGGTTATCAGCACTATGAGGAGATTCCTGTGGAGGAAGCGCGTGAGCTTTACGAGCAGGAAAAGGCATACTGGGCAAGTCTGGAAGGTGTAACGCTGAAGGAGATCGCACAGACTCGAATCAGAGAGTTTACTACCGCGTTGAAGAAGTATATGATATGATATCAACAGGGGTTGCGAAAGTACGAAGTACGAAGCAATTCGTGGATATCATCAAAATATGAACCATAAATACAAAAGGAGAGAGTAAAAAAATGGGAAACGAAAAACAAAAAGTGGATATTGACTATTCCGCAACAGCGGTACCGAAGAGTCAGAGAAGAAGTATATTGACGATGTTTATGATCATGTTAGGATTCACTTTCTTCTCTGCAAGTATGTGGGCAGGGCAGGAGTTGGCCATGGGTCTTGATTTCTGGGGCTTTATCGGGGCTCTGTTGGTCGGTGGAGCAATCTTAGGTCTCTACACCGGACTTCTTGGCTATGTAGGTGCGAAGACCGGTCTGTCCATGGATCTTTTGGCGCAGCGTTCTTTCGGTATCAAGGGTTCCTACCTTTCATCAGCAATGATCAGCTTTACGCAGATAGGCTGGTTCGGTGTAGGTTTGGCGATGTTTGCCATTCCTGTGGCAAAGCAGCTTCTCGGTGACAGCCAGATTGCGATGTATGGACTGGTTGTTCTGGCAGGTATCTGTATGACTGCTTCCGCATATTTTGGTATCAAGTCCCTGACCATCGTAAGCTACGTGGCAGTTCCGCTGGTGGCGGTTCTCGGTACGGTAGCAATGATTAAGGCAGTTATGATGGGAGAAGGAACCATTATTGACCAGTTTGCAAAGTCCAGCGGTTCTCTGACCATCATCGGAGGTGCAGGTCTGGTTATCGGTTCCTTCGTATCCGGTGGTACCGCAACGCCCAACTTTACCCGTTTCGCAAAATCCGGAAAGTCCGGTTTTATCACCACCGTTGTGGCATTCTTCCTGGGTAACTCCCTGATGTTCTTCTTCGGAGCGATCTCTCACATCTTCGTAGGCGGAAACGATATCTTCGAGGTAATGATCAATCTGAACATGTTCTACTTTGCAGTTCTTGTGTTGGGCCTCAATATCTGGACCACCAACGACAACGCATTGTATACCGGCGGCCTTGGTCTGGCAAACATCTTTAATACTAAGAAAAAGCCTATGGTTCTGGTATCCGGTATCATCGGTACGGTAACTGCTGTTTGGCTGTACAACAACTTCTGCGATTGGCTGAATGTACTGAACTGTACTCTTCCGCCTGTAGGTATCATCCTGATCCTTGGCTACTTCCTGAACAAGAAAGATTACGAGGAAGGCAGAGAGAACACTCTGGTTGTAAACTGGTTTGCGATTGCAGGCGTTATCCTTGGCGCAGTAGTTGCAAATCTGGTGGCTGTGGGAATTCCTTCCCTGAACGGCATGGCTGTAGCAGCAGTTTGCTATGTAGTGGGACATTTCGTACAGAAAAAGTAAATTATATTAAAACAATACATAAACCACCTGTTTTTCTTCCATAATAGGAAGAAAAAACAGGTGGTTTTTGTATGCAGAAAGGCAAAGCAAGTATAGAGTTTTCTCATCCTCCGATAATCATCGGCCACGGTAATGTGGTTGGAAAGAAGGAGGGAGATGGACCGCTAGGGAGTATGTTTGAACAGATTGAGGAGGATCCGATGCTTGGCGCTTCCTCGTGGGAAGAAGCGGAGAGTAAGCTTCAACAAAAGGCGGCAGAGTCAGCGATAAAAAATGCGGGGCTTAAGAATAAGGATATCCGTTATCTGTTGGCCGGCGATCTCCTAGGGCAGCTGATCGCGACCTCGTTCGGTTTGATGGATTTGGAGATTCCTCTGTTTGGACTCTACGGTGCATGCTCGACTATGGGTGAGGCGATGACCTTAGGGGCAATCCTGGTGGACGGCGGCTATGCTGACCGGGTGGTTTCTCTTGCGTCCAGTCATTTTGCCAACGCTGAGAAGCAGTTTCGCTTTCCGTTGGAATATGGCAATCAGCGGCCGTTTTCCGCCACATGGACAGTGACCGGAAGCGGTGCTGTAGTGATTTCTAAAAGTGGAAATGGTCCGAAAGTGACGGGAATCACTCCGGGAAAGATTGTGGACATGGGGCTGAAGGATTCGATGAATATGGGAGCATGTATGGCGCCGGCTGCGGCTGACACAATCTGCCAGCATCTCCAGGATTTTGAACGATGCCCGGCGGACTATGACCGGATCATTACCGGGGATCTGGGTGTAGTGGGAAAACAGATACTGGAGGAGTTTTTGGACAGTCAGGGCTACGATATCCGCGATCGGCACATGGACTGCGGAATTGAAATCTTTGACAGCAGCAGTCAGGATACCCATGCCGGTGGAAGTGGATGTGGTTGCTCCGCGGTGGTGTTGACATCTTATGTACTTCCCAAACTGAAATCCGGTGAGTGGAAGCGGGTATTGTTTGTTCCCACGGGAGCATTGCTATCCACGGTGAGCTTCAATGAGGGACAGAGCATCCCCGGAATTGCCCACGGACTCGTAATTGAGGCGTGACGGCATTTGAATCGCATCAGTGAGAAAATATATAAAGAAGGGAAAAGGAGAGCTATATGGACTATTTAAAGGCCTTTCTGGTGGGAGGAACTATCTGCGCACTCGTGCAGATCCTTTTGGATAAGACAAAACTGCTACCGGGGCGCGTGATGGTGTTGTTGGTTTGTTCCGGGGCAGTTCTGGGAGCAATTGGGCTCTATGAACCGTTTGCGGAGTGGGCTGGTGCGGGGGCAACAATCCCGCTGCTTGGATTTGGGAATACTCTTTGGAAGGGTGTGAAAGAGGCTGTGGATGAGTCGGGATTTCTCGGCTTATTCTTAGGTGGTTTCAAGGCCAGTGCTGCCGGAATATCCGGAGCGCTGATTTTCGGTTATCTGGCGTCATTGATCTTTAAACCGAAAATGAAAAAATAGAGAAGCGGCAGTGATAAAGTCAGATAGCTCACTTTATCACTGCCGTTATTTACGTAAATATTATTCTTCCTCTGTGGATTCTTCGTCAGACTCTCCGGTCATATCCTCCGTAGCTTCTTCAAGCTCATGACAGTTACATTCATTCTCCAAAACATCTTCGGGTACAGTGTATTTTTCATCCGCTGTCAGAATATTTGGATCCCGCACAAATTCGTCGCCGAAGATCGGTGAATTACTTTCGGTGGATTCGGTTGAACCTTCTTTTACCGGCAGTTTATCCTTGTCACGGATGACCATATAAACCTTGGTAGTCAAGTGATCTTCCGAACAATTTTCTGTTGCCAAAAGCTCCTTGCCGGTCGCGTTACAGAAGGTGAGGGCAATGTGGCAGTCGCAGTATTCTGTGGGAGCAGTGCCCTTTGCAAAATACTCCTCGTAGACAAATGTGCAGTTGGGGCTGGCAATGGTTCTGGGATCTTGATCGCAGACACCTTCAATTGCCAGTTTTCCGCTCTTTTTGCAGACGAGAGCTTTGGTCACGCCCTCCGGTGCTTCGCCAAATCCGGGATCAGAAAGTCCTTCGTGGATACGTGCCATAATCTTTTGCCAGATTACGCGGGAAATCGCCGCGCTGGACAGTGCACCGTTGTCATCGTACCCCATCCAGATACCGGCAGTATAGTAAGGCGTGTAGCCGGCAAACCAGGAATCATTGTTGTCGGAAGCGGTACCGGTTTTTCCGGCAACAGACATTCCCGGAATCTCGCAAACGAAGGAACCGGAGGAGATACCGGTATTAAACAGCTTGGATACGCCGATGGATTCTTTCATTGCATCGGTGAGTAGGAATGCGGTTGATTCTTTCAGCACCGTGTGAGATTTAGGGGTATTGTCGATGATGATTTTTCCATTTCGGTCAAGAACCTTTGTGTAGAAGATCGGTTCTGTATAAATTCCCTTGTTTGCGATGGTGGCGTATGCGGCAGTGAGCTCCAGATTGGATACACCGTCGGTAAGTCCACCGAGGCAGAGCGTGGGGGTAAGGTCGGTAAATACCTTGCCATCAGAGGAAACACGATTCTCTACAAGACTGCTAAAACCAAAATTAAGCAGATACTGATATCCCAGCTGTGGCTGAACCACATCCATGAAGATTTTTGTGGACACAACATTCATGGAGTAGATGATTGCCTGGCGAATGTTTGAGTATCCTACATAGCCGTCCGGCCATACCCAGCTGGCCGGCCAGTAATTGTTGATCTGTTTGCCGTTTACCGCATAGGGAGCATCATAATCTGTTGTTGCCAGTGTTGCGCTCGATATATCTAAAGCAGGGGCGAAGCCGGCCAGAACCTTAAACGTGGAGCCTGGCTGGCGAAGAGTATCGGTTGCGCGGTTTAGACTGAGACTGTGGGTCTTTTCACCGCGGCCGCCGGAAATCGCTAAAACATGTCCTGTATTATGATCCATCAGAACAAAAGAAGTCTGGGGCTGAATCAGAACGTTTAAGTTTTCACCGATAATTTTGTCGCCTTCCTTAAGAAGTGCTTTCTTGTACTCTTCAACACACTGCTCCGCGTCCTCAACAGAGTCAAACAAAAAGTCCTCATTGGTTCCGCCATATTCATTTAAGTACCAAAGCTTAACATGGCCTTCCATGAAATGCTCGGTCTTACCATCTGCACGAGTGACGGACAATTGATAAGAGTCGATGCCGTAGCGGAGCAGAAGATTGCCCGGGGAACCATAGTAGTCCTGATTGATATAGTGATTAGGGTTATTGATCTCTTCATCGATAATCGCCTGCATGGAAGAGTTCAAGGTGGTTTGAATGGTGAGGCCGCCACTGTACAAAAGATTGTAGGCGTCTGCCTCAGAGTAGCCTGCCTTGGTCTGCAGATCATCGATCATGATGCGGATAATTGTGTCGGTAAAGTAACTGTAAACGTTACTCGTCTCTACGATAGCAGCATTTACTTCGGCAATTCGGGTGTATACGTCATCGGCGAGAGCTTCTTTTTTCTGCTCTGCAGTGATTTTTCCCTGCTCCTCCATGTAGTCCAGAATGGTAGCCCGACGTTTGGCGTTATTTTCCGGATACTTAATGGGGTTCCAATAGTAAGGATTCTGCGTGATAGCAGCGATGACTGCACACTCAGATAAAGTCAGATCGCTGACATCTTTATCAAAATAACGCTGTGCCGCAGATTGAACACCCAGAGTGTTATTGCCCAGATTGATCGTATTAAGATAGTGCTGCATGATGATCGTTTTGTCCATCTGGCTTTCCAACTGGACAGCCAAATGCTGCTCCTGCAGCTTTCTGATCAGCATATTGCCGAGGTTGGACTCTGCACCTCCATCAAATACAGCATTTTTGAGAAGCTGCTGGGTGATGGTGCTGGCGCCCTCCGTTTCCTTAAAGCCGGAGGTGACGGCGCGGAACAGCGCGCGGAGGATACCGCGGGAGTCGATGCCTTTGTGTTCCCAAAAACGTTCGTCCTCGATGGCCACCAAGGCATTTACAAGATATTTAGGTATCTGATCGTATTCGACAATTTCCCGGTTTGAACCGGACTTGATCAGTGTTTGAATCACATTTCCATCGCTGTCCAGAATCGTGGTAGCCACGCCTGTGGGCGAGAACTCCAGGTCGCCAATGTCAGGGGAACTGTCAATAATACCCCGATATACGCCCAATGCAAGGCTGGCGATCAGGATTACGATACAGCAGATCGTAAGAATTGATAGATTAAATATACCGGAACTAATGCCGGTCCTTCGCCGGATTTTTTTTGAAGTAATCGCGGTCAAAGCACGGCGGGTTCCTTTACTTCCATAATTCATAAAAATTCCTCCTACCGGATTACAGTAGAAATTAGATAAATAAACATTTACATCAATGATTATTATAACCTTAAACTGTGAAAAATTAATGGCAAAACGATTACAAATTCATTACAAGATGTTACAAATAGAGTTCATCGGATATCTCTAAAGTAATGCGGGCGTTTGTCGCCTCAATAAATGTTTCGCGGACTCTGGTAATGTCCTCGTCGGGGACAGCAATGGTCATGGTGACAACATCCGTGTAGTCGGTGGACAGGCAGTTTAAGCCTTCGGTGGCGATCAGATATTGCAGTTTTCCAACTAATGTATAATCACAGGTTATCTTCATGTGATATCCGGGGATACATTCGAGGATCAGGCTGGCATCAATTCCGGCCTTGGCTGCCGCGGTATAAGCGCGGATTAGTCCGCCGGTGCCGAGAAGTACACCGCCGAAATAGCGGGTCACCACAACACAGAGATTGGTCAGACCCGCACCGTTGATCACATCCATCATCGGTCTGCCTGCAGTCAGTCCGGGTTCACCATCATCGCTGCAACGCTGGATCGGATTTGTAATTCCAACCGAGTAAGCGGAGCAATTGTGGCTGGCATTCCAATATTTCTTTTTCATTTCGTCGATGAAGGCGATGGCTTCCTCCTCAGTAGAGACGGGACGCACGGTGGCGATGAATCTGGATTTTTTTTCAATGATTTCATCCTGCCCGCCCTCAGCGATAGTTGTGTAACGAATCAGTTTACCCATATTGTCACCTAGTCTGCCAACATCGTATGGTATGTCTTGATGACTTCACTCATGGCATCAGGACCGGGAGCTCCGATAGTCATACGTTTTTCCACGCATGTCTTTAAACTAATCGCCTCGTAGATATCTTCATCAAAAACGGGGCTGATTGCGCGGTATTCATCGAGAGAGAAATCAAGAAGAGCTTTGTCGTTTGCCAGACCGTACAGAACAAGTTCACCAACAATGCGGTGAGCGTCACGGAAAGGAACGCCCTTGCCGACCAGATAATCGGCAGCGTCGGTGGCATTGGTAAAGCCGTTCATCGCGCTGCGCTCCATCACCTCTTTGCGGAATGTGATGGTGGAGAGCATACCGTCAAACAGGGAGATGCACGCTTTTACGGTGTCGATGGCATCGTAAGTCATCTCTTTATCTTCCTGCATATCTTTATTATATGCCAGGGGAAGTCCCTTCATTGTAGTGAGTAATGACATCAGGGCACCGTAAACACGCCCGGTCTTACCGCGCACCAGCTCGGCGATATCAGGGTTTTTCTTTTGAGGCATAATGCTGGAACCGGTACTGTAAGCGTCGTCCAGCTCGATAAATCCATACTCGTTGGAGTTCCAAATAATGATCTCCTCGGAGAAACGGCTCAAATGCATCATCATTGTGGAGAGAGCAGAGAGTAACTCGATGAGGTAATCTCTGTCCGCCACGGAATCAAGGCTGTTCAGAGTCGGACCGTCAAATCCCAGCAGAGAAGCGGTAAGAGCGCGGTCCAACGGGTAAGTAGTTCCGGCCAGTGCACCTGAGCCCAGAGGACAAAGGTTTAAACGGCGGCGGATATCAAAAAGTCTACTGCGATCACGGCTAAACATTTCAAAGTATGCACCAAAATGATGCGCCACGGTGATTGGCTGCGCCTTCTGCAGATGGGTAAAACCGGGCATATAAGTGTGAAGATGTTCTTCCATAGTGCCAAGGATCGTACTCAGCAGGTGATGGAGCAGTGCGTCAAGTTCGTCGATTTCATCACGGATATAGAGCTTCATATCGAGAGCCACCTGATCGTTGCGGCTGCGTCCGGTGTGAAGGCGTTTTCCTGCTTCGCCGACGCGTGCAGTCAGCACAGCTTCCACGAAGGAGTGGATATCCTCGCTCTCCGGATCGATAGCGAGTGCACCACTCTCCAAATCTGCAAGGATTCCTTCAAGCCCGGAAATAATCTGGTCACGGTCATCTTCGGACAGAATGCCTTGTGCAGAGAGCATAGTTATATGTGCGATGCTGCCGCGGATATCCTGACGGTACATCCGCTGGTCAAAAGGTATAGAGGAATTAAAGTCGTTAACTGCATGATTTTCTTCTTTGGTGAAACGTCCACCCCATAATTTCATTGTCTTAATCTCCATTCTGTCAGGGTTATCTGGCATTTATATCAAATAAAAATCAGTCTGAAAGTGTGTCGCCCTCATCATTGGTCTCAGAGGAATGTTCTGCTAAAGCAGCGCGCACAACCGCTGTGTCCACCGGAGTGGTGTTTGCTGCGGAAGCGTTTGTGGAAGAAACCTGCTTTGCGGTCTTTGTGGAAGTATAGTTCACGTAGACTAACAATGCAAAGCAGAGGAGTGCTACCGCAGAGATAATCAAACCTTCGGTGAGTCCTTCCGGACGGTAACGCATCTCAATGGTGTGCTCACCCTTGGTCAGCGGAATCATCAACATGGTGTTTGCGAAAGCCTGTGTTTTTACGGGGGCACCGTCTACATAAACGCTCCAGCCCTTCTCATAAGGGATGGAGGTATACATCATACCATCCTCGGTGCAGGTAATGTGTCCTGAAATGGTGGATGAGGTATACTTATCTACTACAAGGGGCTGAGACCCCATAATTTCCATCGCATCAGCAAACTTTTCTTCGTTCAGACGGAAGATGGACAGACTCATGTTGTCACTGTCGGAGGCAGAGATGGTGAAGGAATCACCGGCCTCCAGCCAACCAAGATTCAAAATGTAGGAGCGCTTTCCGTCGTTGAAGGTAACGCTGGTTTTATCCTTGCGATTTGGGTTTTTAAATACATAGTTGACATTGTATTTTTCTACGGAGGAATTGTGAACGGCCGTGTAGTAGTAGCCGTCCTTTTTCACTTCAAGTGTCTTCGTGCTTGTCGAGGTCACGTTTTCGAACAATTCAAACGTGGAGGCAATGCCGGTGGCTGCTTTGATCAGATTGTTCTGCATACCGATATCATTTCCGTTCTTATAATCCCAAGTCTCCAGGATATCGGCCGGCATCATAAAGCCCAAGGGAAGCCAATAAGTGGACTCGTACATGGAGATTTCGCCCTCGGTGGCTACCAGTTTATGAAAATTAGTTTCCAAGGACTTGTCCGTGGAATACATATATTTTACAGAGAGAAGCGCACTGGTCAGCGGGGTTGAACCGCGGAAACAGTAAGCGTTTGTACTGCCTTCCATACCCCATTCCTTGTACAGCGAGGTTACCTGACTGTGGGTGGTGGAAGAAAAGATGGAAGCGGAGGGGAAGCCTACCCATGTTCCGTCGTTTTTGGTCTTTCGCAGGGAGTCATATTTCTCAATGCGGAAGAAGGTGTTATCGTTCTCTTCCTTCATCTGCTCCGTCAGGGATGCCATGCTATCCGTGTTTTTCCAGTAGCTGGTACGGTTCGTCCAGGTGACACTGGTAATCCCTGTGTTCATCGCCGATTCGGCCACGATGACGGTCAGGGAAAGGATTGCCAGGACTGATTTGGCCGCTTTTTTGCGCTTGTACAGGTAGATGAGCAGAGCATAAATACCGATGAAAATAGCAGTCACCAAATAATTGTGATATTTGATTGTTTCGTCGGTGACAAATTCTTCGCACAGAAGGATAAAGGCAATGGAACCCCAAAGGCTGCCCACGATCTGCGCTCTGGTGCCGTGTTCGATCTTGTGGATGGCCTCAAAGCACATACAGAGCATAATGGCCACATAGAGGAAGGACTGACGGCAGGGCAGGGAATTCGGGTAATGGAATCCGTGCCAAATAAAATTCAGCTGGTTCGTGGAGAAGCTGATCAGCAAGAAGAACAGCAGGCAGAAGCGTGTGATCTTCTCGCGGTAGGGGATCTTCTTGTTCATCACATACATAGGAACCAAAAGGAAAACCACCACGCCGCAGTAAAAGTTCGGCCAATGGTCAAGACCCGTCTCAACGGGAAGGTTCACCATGTGTCTCGCCAGCATCTCAAACATGGAGAAGTAGGAGCTGAAGGTTTTCGGGAAGGTGGAGCCGGCAGAGGCGGTGGTTCCGAGAGCCATAATTGCAGGCAACAGGAATACACCGGCCATACATCCGGCTAACAGGGAGTACAGACCGAAATTAAACACTCGAACGAACAATTGCTTTAAAGTATAGCTGCGGTCAAAGAGCAGTACGATAAAATACAGCACCAAAAACATGCAGATCATCATCGCAATATAATAGTTGGAAATAATGGCAAGTGCCAGTGTGATGCAGTAGAGGAAACACTTGTCTTCCTTCATCAGGCGTTCCAGACCGAGAAGGATGAGAGGCGCGAGGAAAATACAATCCAGCCACATGATATTCCAACTGTAGGCTGCCATATAGGCAGAGAGGGAATACAGGATGCCGAAGAAGGAGATTGCAAAATTTCTGGTCTTATACCGCTTGCTTAAATAGTAGGAGAAGGTCAGACTGGACAAACCGATCTTTACCACTACCCAGAAGGTAATAAATTCAATAATATATTTTGGAGGGCAGAGAATGACCAGCCAGTTTAACGGGCTCGCCAGATAGTAAGCCATCAGGGAGACAAAGTTGGAACCGATACCGATATTCCAAGTCCAGAGAAGATCCTCACCGGAGCGCAGCTTACGAAGAAACTCTGCCATGAACGGAGCGTACTGATGATAGAGGTCAGTGCGAAGAAAGGATTTGTCTCCGAATGGCCAGATCCCTCTTTGGATGAAAATGCCGATCATGATCAGGATGGGAGCTAAAAATGCCACAATAAAGGGCAGGCGGTCCTGCAGAGACAAGGTCGATTTTGGTAATCTGAAGGATTTCGCTTTATTTACCACATTTTTAATATAAAATTTTCTCTTCATATGAGATCTCCTTTTCGTAAAAGGTCAGTGCTTACGGAAAACAAACAGCTTGCTGAATACATAGTTTGCGATGACGACAAAGACCTGTGTGATCAGCTTTGCAACCATCTCGGAGAGTGCGCAGACTTCAACGAGGAATGCGAGCATCAGTGTGCTGATAATGCCGGAAACGATACGCGCGCTGACGAAGGAGATAAGTTCCTTCAGAACAATGCTTTTATCAGTATTTTTGCTCTCAAAGACAAACAGCTTGTTTGTAATAAAGGCGAACGCGACAGCAACTACCCATGCGATGCCCTGTGCGATCAGGTAATGGATGCCTAGCCACAGCGCGGCCTGATAGATGATCAGATCGACAACCGTGGTCAATACGCCGAAAATCAGATAGGAGATGGTCTCCCGGTTCAAAAATTTTTTGATCAGTTCTTTCATCGTGGCAATTCCCCCGTAAGTTTAGTGCAGCAGTTTATCCGTCTCAATATTTGTCTGGCGGATCAGGTAGATGGGACGGTTTTTCGTCTCACGGAAAATGTGCGCCACATATTCTCCCAGTATACCCATAGACAGTTCCAAAATGCCGCCGACAAAGAGTATAACACAGATGAGGGGCGCGTTTGCGCTGACAGCTATTCCGGGAAGTAGCCAGCGAATGACGGTGATCAGGGTGTAGACAAATGCGACACCGCACATTAAAACGCCAAGAAAAGACAGCCACTTTAACGGAACCGTGGAAAAGCCGGTGATGCCGAGCATCGCGTAGCGGAACAGTGATTTAAAACTCCACTTTGTGGTTCCCAAAGTACGTTCGACATTTTCATAAGGGTACCATTTTGTTTTAAATCCGACCCAGGCGAAAATACCCTTGGAGAAGCGCTCGACTTCCGAGAGCTTTAAGATCGCATCTACCATAGTGCGGCGCATAATGCGAAAATCCACCGCGTTCTGAGGCATCTTTATTTCGGTCAGAGAATTACTTATCTTATAGAATAGGGAAGAAAACAGACTGGATAGCCGTTTTTCGCCCTCACGGGTGGCGCGCATGGCAGCGGCACACTCATAGCCCTCCTTGATACCTTTCATCATGACCGGGATCATCGTGGGAGGATGCTGAAGGTCTGCGTCCATGATGATCACCAGATCACCGGTGGAATGGGTGAGGCCGGCGTACATGGCAGCTTCTTTTCCAAAATTTCGGGAGAAAGAGATGTAGCGCACATCAGAATGTTCCGCCGCCAGTTCCTTCATAATCTCTGCCGTCCGGTCATGACTTCCGTCATCCACCATAATAAAAGTGAAAGCATAGTCTTTCATGGAATCGGTAACTTTTTTTGTCTCTGTATAAAAAGTGTTTAATACCTCCTGCTCATTGTAACAGGGGACAATAATGTCACAAGTGGTCATAATGATTAAGTTCCCTTCATTGCATTGAATCAAATGTCTGCGATCACATGGAATAAAACAGACACTTCCTTATATTGTATAATAATTGGAGAAAAAAGTAAAGAACATAGAAAAAAATAAGCATATTTTCATGCGGATTCGCATAAATATAGAGTGAACAGGAGGGATCGGTGCGGAAAAAAGACTCGAAAGCCGGATCGGTTCGCAAAGCACAAGGCGAAAGGAGAACTAAAACGTGCAAGAGAAAAGTATGGAAAACAACAAGGTGACTGTGATCGGTCAGATTGTGAGCGAATTTACGTTCAGTCATGAGGTGTATGGAGAGGGATTTTACATGACAGAGCTGTCTGTCAATCGGTTGAGTGATCAGGCGGATATTATTCCACTGATGGTGTCGGAAAGGTTGATGGATGTGCATCAGAGCTATCTGGGACAGACCATTGCAGTGAACGGTCAGTTCCGTTCATATAACCGTAACGAGGGAAATCGTAATAGATTGCTGTTGTCGGTGTTTGTTCGGGAAGTGGAGTTTATGGAAGGGTTTGATGATTACACGAAGAGTAATCAAATCTTCCTGGATGGCTATATCTGCAAGCAGCCGGTTTACCGGAAGACACCTCTTGGCAGAGAGATTGCGGATCTTTTGGTTGCAGTGAACCGCCCATACGGAAAATCGGATTACATACCCTGTATCGCATGGGGAAGGAATGCGCGGTTTGCCGCAGGGTTTGATGTGGGCGGACGTGTCCGTGTCTGGGGGCGTGTGCAGAGCAGAGAGTACACGAAGAAGTTGAATGAGGTGGACTGCGAAAAGCGCGTGGCGTATGAGATTTCTGTGGGCAAGCTGGAGTACGACAATTAATCTTTGGAATTTTTTTCCACTATATTTTGAGTCTTGACTGCGCATATTATTTGCAGGAGTTAATCCCAAAACTATATAGTGAAAAAGGAGTCCAAGATGAAAAAAATAAGAATTTTTTGCTTGCTTGCTCTTGCCGTGATGTGCCTGACCTTTATGGCCGGCTGTGGTCGTCAGGGAGATGATGACGGATCGACAGGCGCAGGAAACAGTACAGAAAATAATGCGGGAACAACCCAGGGTGATGATCGCAGCACCGAGGATCGCACCGAGAGCACAAACGGCGGTGATACGAACGGAACCGGAAACACTGATGGATCCGGGACCACAAACGGTTCTGATGACATGACCGGAGTAGGCGGTGTTATCGATGACATCGGTGATGGAATCGGTGGCGCGGTTGATGAGTTGGGAAGCGCAGCCGGAGATATGATGGATGACATGACCGGAACCACCGGTGAAACAAGCGGAAACGGAACAGACGGTGGAAACGGTACAGACAGTGGAACCGGCAGAAACGGTGCAAATGGAATGAGATAATTGGAATGGATAAAAGAGAGTCGGAGAAATCCGGCTTTCTTTTTTTGGGGGAGGAAGACTTTTCAGTGTTGCGTTATTTTGAGAATGAGGTTATACTGTTAACTAGCCTGAAGTATTTTCATTAAATATTGTCTTTCATTCAATAAGTGAATAGAAAAAGAGACAAACTTATGAATTCCGCAAGGTTGTATATTCCATCAACGTGGACGCTGCTTGACGGTTCATAGGCAAAACAACGAATTATCATGGGTAAATTGGCAACTCGTGAATAATTCGGGTTTATTTAAAAAACAATAAAATCAATGAGTTCTGGCATTTAACATATAGTTTTGGAAGGAGACGATTAGTTTGAAACAGACGATAAAGATTGCCGTATGTATACTAAATTATAATAATTATCATAAAGCTAGGAGATGTATAGATAGTTGTCTTATGCAACAGGGAAATTATCCTTTGTTTTTGTACGACAATAATTCTACAGACGGGAAGCTTGATGAATTAATACTGGATTATAAAGATAGACTAAATGTTATTAGAAGTGACACTAATTATGGATTTGCAAAAGCAAATAATATCATAGTAAAAAAAATGATTGAACTTGGCTACACACATACGTTGCTATTAAATAATGATACAGAGTTTTCCAATTCAAGAGTTTTGGTTACATTATACAATGCGATAAAAGACAATATCGACGCGGGTGTTATTGCCCCGATAGTTGTCAATAAAAGGATAACAGGTGATGAAATAGTAAAAAATTCTTCTATTTTAATTAAGATATTATTGGCAATGAGGATAATTCCGAAACAAAGGTTATATACAACAAGTAATTATAAAACACTTTATACAGCTCATGGGTGCGCATTATTGGTTAATAATGAGGTGTTTCAACGTGTAAAAGGGTTTCCCGAATATAATTTTATGTATGGTGAAGAAAACGCTTTTTGTAGAAAGATTTGTCTGAATAATTACAGAATTGTGCAGTGTTTGTCATCTGAATCTGTTACGTATCATAATCATGAGTTGGACTATAACGACGAACCATGGCGAAACTATTTATGTGGTAGAAATTT
>JAFSBP010000181.1 GCA_017437205.1 Lachnospiraceae bacterium | reverse complement strand
GCGGTAAGATTAAAATGTCCAAGTCTATGGCCATCTCTCCGGAAGTGAACCTGATCGGTATGACTGTGGATGAAGCGATCCCGGTGCTGGATAAATATCTGGACGACGCCTACCTCGCCCATCTCCCCAACGTCCGTGTGGTCCACGGCCGTGGAACCGGTGCGCTGAAAGCCGGCGTACACAAGCACTTAAAGAAACTGAAATACGTAAAAGAGTTCCGCCTCGGTGACTTCGGTGAAGGAGATACCGGCGTAACGATCGTTACATTTAAATAATCTTTGTCCGGCGGTCTTCGGGCCAGCCGGATATGCACAGACAGGAGGTTCTCGCAAATGGTTGATAAGCAAAAAATCCTGATCGTTGACGACGATGCCAACATCGCGGAACTGATCTCCCTTTATCTGATGAAAGAGTGTTATGAAACAAAAATCGTGGGCGACGGTGAGTCAGCTCTTCGGGAATTCCCGGATTTTAAGCCGAATCTGGTTCTTCTTGACCTGATGCTTCCGGGCATCGACGGTTACCAGGTCTGCAGAGAACTCCGCATTTCCTCTCAGGTTCCGATCATCATGCTCTCCGCCAAAGGTGAGATTTTCGATAAAGTCCTCGGACTGGAGCTGGGCGCCGACGACTATATGATCAAACCCTTCGATTCCAAAGAACTGGTGGCTCGTGTGAAGGCCGTGCTCCGGCGCTATCAGGCTTCTCCTGCTGTTCCTGCTGCGGCAGCCAAACAGCAGGGCGAGTTTGTGGAATACCCGGATCTGATCGTCAATCTGACCAACTACTCCGTCCTCTATCAGGGACGCTCTGTTGATATGCCGCCAAAGGAGCTGGAACTTTTGTATTTCCTCGCTTCCTCCCCGAACCAGGTATTCACCCGCGAACAGCTCTTAGACCACATCTGGGGCTACGAGTATGTCGGCGACACCAGAACCGTAGACGTACATATCAAACGTCTTCGCGAAAAAATCAAAGACAGCGACCATTGGTCCCTCTCTACCGTATGGGGCATTGGTTACAAATTCGAGGTTAAACGATGACAAAATCCCTTTACAGTAAATTTATCCTTGGATATTTGCTGTTCGGCCTTTTAGGCTTCATCACCATCGCCACGTTTTCCTCAGAAGCGACCCATTTGTATCTGATCGAGAAAACGTCAACGTCCATGTACGATGAGGCCAACCTTCTGGCCTCCACTTACAGCGATATTTACGAAGGAAAGAACATGAGTCTGGCTGATGCCAAACCACAGCTGGAGGCCGTCGCCACCTACCTGGACGTGGCTGCATGGGTATTGGATCACCGCGGCACCATCATCGCCGAGACCGCTCCCGCCTTCCACGTCAACCGGACCGTGACCGGTTTCGACCCGACTGCCACCGCAGACAAAACATACATGATCGGCAGTTTTTTTGGCATGTTTTCCGAAGAAACACTGTCCGTGATCGCACCGATCACCGGAAACTTCCAGACCTACGGTTATGTGGTCATGCACCTTCCGATGTCCCAGGTGTACCAGGATCAGAATGCAATCTTAAACATTGTCTATGTGACGTCTGCGATTATTTTCCTTCTGTCCCTGATCATTCTTCTGGTCTTCACAAAAACGGTATACTTTCCGCTAAAGAAGATCACTGCCGGGGCCAAAGAATATGCCGACGGAAACTTAAATTACGAGATCCGTCTGACCTCCAGTGATGAGATGGGATATCTTGCCAATACGCTCAACTATATGTCGGACGAGCTCAACAAAATGGAGGACTATCAGCGGTCCTTCATCGCAAACGTCTCCCACGACTTCCGCTCTCCGCTCACTTCGATCAAGGGATATCTGGAAGCGATCCTAGACGGCACGATTCCGCCGGAGCTTTACGATAAGTACCTCAACATCGTCATTGCAGAGACGGAGCGACTGAATAAACTGACGCAGAGTATGCTGGCCTTGAACTCCATGGACAGCAAAGGATTCCTTTCCCGCAGCAACTTTGATATCAACCGTGTGATCAAAGGCACTGCTGCAACATTTGAGGGTACATGCAATGCCAAAAATATTGTTCTGGATCTGACCTTCAGCGATGATTCCACGATGGTCTACGCGGATCTT
>JAFSBP010000180.1 GCA_017437205.1 Lachnospiraceae bacterium | reverse complement strand
TTCACATCACCAAAACTGATGGTCTCAGCATCTTCACCGGGGATGTCGAAATAGCTTTCATTCACGAAATTTTCCATAGCAACAGATGCGTCCACCAACGCTACGTAAGTCGCAACACCTGTTTTCTCAGAAATCTGCGCGCTGTACTTGAATTCAATCTCATAAGTACCATCGTTATACAACAGCTGTGTTCCAATGGTAATGCCGGTAACCGCAACTGCTACTGCTTTCTTATTTGTCGGAATCAAATCTACGCCATCGCCTTCGTACAGACATACAGCACTAAATGAAAGCCCCGCCACGATCACCGTTTCATCCTCAGCGTTTTCGCTGTTTACGATATCCATCGCCGCATCATCGGAAGAATCTGACGTTTTCTTCAAAGACATACCGGTAATTGCAAACTCCAGTTTTGTTCCGGAAGCAATATTTCCTGCCGTAAAATTAACGACAAACAGAGCGGCAACATCGTCTTCCGTGTCAACCGTCAAAGAGTTGTTCGTGTTTGCATCGAAATAAACCACACGAAGTTTGCCGGTTTCCGCTTCCAGATTCCATCTGATCTCTCCGCCAGTCAGACATTCTCCCACGATAATATCGTCAACACTTACCCCTTCCGGAACAGTTACGATAAAATCAATCAGTTTATATCCATCCTCGTTATTCCATCCGGTCACGGAGATAATACCGTTAAAACGACTACCGGCATTCACCTTCTCCGGAACAGTTAAGGTTACCTTCAATTCATCCGTTTCGGGCTTATCCGGAACCGGATCAAACGTCACATCACTGTAATCGTACAGAGCCGCTTTTCCGTTAATGAAGCGATCATAGGCAACCAATGCATAGCAGGACTGATCAGTGGCCATGCCGTTTGCGCCGGCGCCAACAATATGTTCGAACTGTGCTTCCTCTTCCAGATAGTGGGTCAGCAACGCATCCACAACTGAATTGCCATTCTTGACAAAGCGGACATCTGTATCCGGATTAATTCCCCAAGTAGTACAAGCTACAATCACCCATGCACAACTTTCGGCGCATTCAGAACCGCCTGATGCAAAGGTGCCGTTATCGTGCTGCATTGCGGAAAGACAGGCAAAAGCCTCTTCACAAGCAGCTGCAACAGCCGGCTGATCTCGGTAGGGATATAAGGCAGTCAGTGCCATACCGGTCACATCGGGATCGGAAGCATAAGTAAGGTTAGCCTGCAACGCCCAGCCACCATCATTGTGCTGCAAAGCAAGAATGGAATCAATACACTGCTGACGAATGGTGGTATCCGATGTCTCGTAATTATTGGAATCCAGCGCGATCAACGCCCAGATGGTTCCGTTCATACCCTGCTTCTTGATCCAATCGAAACCATTTGCACTGTAACCCTCCACCAAATTCCAGTCACCAACGGAGGTTGCATTCTTGCCGATGGCTGACAGTGCCACGATCAAGCGGGAGTTTTCGGTAGACTTATTCGCATGAAGAGCACCATTCATATCAACCGAGGCTGCGGTCTCATTGACAGTCTCCACAATCCGCGCGTAATAATCGGTGAAGTATACATTATCTTTCGCAAAGTATCCGCCACGGGCAAGACTTAAGACCGTCCATTCTCCTGCACTGGTTCCAAATGCGGGTGTTGTCACAGTAGATGCCAGTTTTGCCATGGTTGCATTCAAAACCTCCGACACATCCTGCGGTTCGTCCGGTTTCAGTTCTTCTTTCGCAGTAACCGTTACCTTTGCATAACCCGGCGCGGAAACGATTGCTTCCGGATACTCCTCTCCGTATCCACCATCACACCACAAATACCATGTTCCGGC
The DNA here is from genome assembly GCA_017437205.1 of Lachnospiraceae bacterium. GTDB lineage: Bacteria > Bacillota > Clostridia > Lachnospirales > Lachnospiraceae > RGIG423. The sequence goes on along the minus strand of JAFSBP010000180.1, from coordinate 2,431 downwards.
AGTAGGAAATGTAATGGATGTACAGCCACTGCTATCCGTTGTTACTGTCCCTACTGCCTCGTACAGCGTTGTTCCATAGGAAATCTCATAATCGGGAACCTCATAGAAAACCGAGTTGTATTCATAGTCTTTCGTTCCCTTTATCAGCTTTATGTCACATGAATCCCCTGATTCAGCCGTATAAACATGCGTAATATCGCCATTTTCGTCCGCAAAGAAATGGAACCCATAGGCAGAATCCTGATAGAAATCCCAACTGGAAAAGCTGGCAATATCTAGGAAATCACCGGGCTTAAGTACAATCTGATCAGAGGTAGCTCCCCAACCTGCACCTGCCAACGGATACTTTCCATTCAGATAGTAGTTCAGGTTCTCATCAAAACCAAAGATACCTCCCTCAAAATATGAACTTCCGGGAGATCCAGTAAAGGTTACGTCACTCCAATCACCGCCATAGAAATTTTCATGAGCATAGATAACCAGCTGTAATGCGGTAATCTCATAGGTTCCGTCACCGTCTTCATCATACAAATACTCGCTCAGCCCATATGCATCCAAATCGACAGATGCAAGTTCGTCAAATGATACAGGCACATAGGCCAATGGTGTACCATTTTTATCACCAATGAACTCTCCATCATAACTGACAGAGATGTAAACTTGATCCGGTTCTGTTGCAAAAGCAATCGCAGGCATCAGATTCAGTACCATTACCATAGCAATCATCATACTTAAAAATCGTTTTAATCGCATTATAATTCATCCTTTCCAAGTATCACTTGTTTGTTTTTTTCCTTTGTATGTTTCAAACCGGCCGACTCTAAGGCACGGTTCCAAGGCCCAAGGTAAGCCTTGATTTGGGCGCAGGCAGCACAATCGAAGTCCTTTTTGGTTGGCAGCCGCCCCAACTCATCATATTTTTTTCGTAGAAGTTCTTCCGCCCAAGCCTTCTTCTCCTCCGATGTCACTCGCATCCCTCCTTTGCTCTTTTGTGGTTCACCTCGCAAAGAAAAAAAGTGCAACCTATTATCTCAAAATACAGATAAAGGTTACACTCTCCTGTCAAAGCGTGAAAAACCCAATCAATACGGCAGGCTCTCTGACTTATGAACCACAAGGCTCAAACACAGCAATGGACGGTTGTTCCGGTTTCTCACCGAATCACCTCGCCGTATCGATAAGCAATATTCCATTGGCTTGCGGATGTGACAATCTTACCGATAAAATCACAATAAACGGCTGCAACAACTCATTTCAAGTTGTCGCAGCCGTTTTTCCGCAACTAAAAAACCACAGAATCCGTACTTGCAGATTCATGTGTTCTACCTCGTTTGAGCAGGTCTCCTGACTCATGCCTCATCAGTTCTGCACAGCCTTCTCAGATTCTCATCCAATGACCGACTTTCGTCTCACACAGAACTTACGCACATACAGTGGCGGTACCGTCCGGGATTCTCACCCGGTTATCTATTCTCCTGTGGAGCTGTTACCACTTCCACAGACACTCAAAAGGGACTATTCGCTTGTAAATAAAATATATACGATTTCAGTTTCTTTGTCAACTAAGAATCATATTGCTGCTGCGATTGTTCGCAAATCTATACAATCATACATGGAGACACCGGAATTGCTTCCGGTGCCTCTGATAAATCATTTTATAAATTTACTTCACAAATGCCTCAACCTTAGCTGCGATGCTCTCGCCGTCAAGGCCGTACTTCTTAATCAGCTGAACTGCAGGGCCGGACTCACCGAACACATCGTTCACACCGATCTTCAGTACAGGGGTGGGTGCATTTGCACACAGGCAATCGCAAACTGCGCTTCCGAGACCACCGATGATGGAATGCTCCTCAACGGTAACTACCTTTCCGGTCTCCTTCGCTGCTGCCACGATCAGTTCCTCATCCAGAGGCTTGATGGTGTGAATATTGATCACCTTTGCATCGATACCCTTTGCTGCCAGCAGATCTGCAGCAACCAGTGCCTCTGCCACACACAGACCGGTTGCAACGATAGTCACATCCTTGCCCTCGCGAAGCACAACGCCCTTACCGATCTCAAACTTATAGGTCTCCTCGTCATTGATCACCGGAACTGCCAAACGACCAAAACGCATGTATACAGGTCCAACGTACTCTGCCGCTGCCTTCACTGCTGCTCTCGCCTCAACATCATCTGCGGGGTTGATTACTACCATGCCGGGGATGGTGCGCATCAGAGCAATATCCTCGTTACACTGATGGGTAGCTCCGTCCTCACCGACAGAGATACCTGCGTGGGTAGCACCGATCTTTACGTTCAGATGAGGATAACCGATGGAGTTTCTCACCTGCTCAAACGCACGTCCTGCTGCAAACATTGCAAAAGAACTTGCAAACGGAATCTTACCTGCGGTAGACAGACCTGCCGCAACGCCCATCATATTTCC
>JAFSBP010000179.1 GCA_017437205.1 Lachnospiraceae bacterium | reverse complement strand
GATGACTCATTCGTCACCGTCTCAGTTGATTCCTCGGACGTTGCCCCCGCTGTTGTCTGCTCCTGTGTTGCTATTTCAGTTGCCAAACCGGAAATTCCAGTTCCGCTACATAAAATAACCACCGCTAAAAGACATGACAGCATCCGCAAATATTTTTTGTTCAGCTTTCTTTCGTTTCTCATCCAATAACCTTTCGTTTCAAACTCTTACAAAATAGCCACTAAATTTTATTGTAACAGATTCCACCATAAAATGCAATCTGTTCCTCCCCCATATTCTTTCCTTTTTCTCCCAAATCCCTCAGTTCACATGCACGATCCGCTTAAACAGCTTAGCGATTTTTCCGGACACCCAGCTGATCGGATATGCCGCCAGCACTGACAGCACCATGATGGGAATACATACTTTGATGTAATATTCCAAATATGTACCCGGCACCATATATTTTTTAAACTCCCCATAGAAAAACCGGTCAAATACCCATGAAATCAAATATGTTTCCAATGTAAGCGTGGACACAAAGCGGAGAATCCTTGCAGGCACCTTTCCCACGTTACCCTTCTCTCCGAAACGGTAAAGTCCGAGGAAGATGAACACGCTGGTCGCCGCAACGAACAGGTCTGAATAACCTCCGCCGAGTCCGTCACCGAACCATTTTCCCTCTGCTGTTATATAGGTCAGCGTGCCCTTAAACAGACAAAGCAAGAGTGCCATCCCGAGGCAGTACCAGGCCGGGATCTTCGGACGATATTTGCGAATATAGCAACCGATCAGATAGAAGCCAAACGGATACAAACTCGTCCAGTAATTGGGGATGATATTCAAAGTGACACCGCCTACAATCCAACCATTTATAACGGACGGCAAAAAGATCATTCCACAGATGGAACCCACCATCAGATTATGACCTTTTCTCGTCTCAATACTGTGGAATGCCAAATTCATGTACGGCAAAATCAAAAACAGACCCACATACATTTCCACATACCATGAGTAATTTGCTGATTTGTAATCAAGCACATGAGCCACCCAGCCAATAAAGCTGTTCTCCATGTGATCAAAATAATTCCAAAAGTAAATACTGATGACAGAGATGATCAGCCATGAAGTCAATATCTTTACGATACCGCAGTAATACTTCTTCGTCGGCCTGTCCTCGCCTCTCAGATATCCGGTAATCAGCAAAAATAAAGGAACACTGGTAAAGAACAGCCACCTCGCACATCCAGCAAGGAACATGGACGAACTCGTCATGTTTTTGCTGTAAAACCCATTATTCAAAAAATAATGCACACTGATGACAAAGATCACTGCAACCGAACGAACCAGATCCATGCCCACTTCTCGCTTTTTCATCTTTCGCCTCCTCAAATATGACATCCTTAAAAAGTGATAAACGAATCATAACTTCCTTAAGTCTATTTTACTGACTCTCACCTCCGTGTCAAGCAAAAAATGTGCTCCCACTGCAAAAAGTGAGAGCACATCATTTTTAGTTCAATCATTACTTCTTTTCGATGCCGGAAACATATTTGTCATATTTTCCGGAACTGTTCCACAGGATCCACTCTTTATATCCCGCATCATACACTGCATTGATCTGCTGACGAAGTTCAACTCCACCATACTCCAGATATTTTCCTTCACCTAACCAGTTTGCGGTAAAGGTCTGCATCCATGCACGAACGATCGCACAGTGCTTTCCGGACTTTTCCAACTCTTCCAGTTTCCACTTAGAATCAGTCATCGCACCCTTCACGATTGTGTATGGATCTGTATCCGGATACTGCACTCCATAGATAGGACTTGAATAATGAGAAGGGTAAACCATCGGGCAGATATAATCCAGCCACTTGGATAGTTCAGCATAGTCCTGTCCCACATTTCCCGCATCCTCCGCACTGTTGATGACGATACCGTAAACATCCGCGGATACGAACACACCCTGAGGCACCAATGTGCGGCAGGCTTTCTCCACGAAGGACATCACCGCATCGATACGCACCTGCGCTGCCTCGGTGTTATAGATGGTCATCGCCTCATCGATATAATATCCGGTGCCGCCGTAATGTTCAACGCGTCCAATATATGAGGTAGGGAAACGGATATAGTCATACTGAATCTCATCAAAGCCCATATCTACACAAGCCTGACTGATGTCTAAGAGGTACTGCTGAACCGTTTCGTTATCCGGCTCCAACCAATAGTACCCTTGCGAATCCTTATAAATCTCGCCGCCCCACGCTTGCTTCCACCAGAGGCTGCAATCAGTCTTTTTCTGTGAAAGAATGTTGTCACGGAACGCCGCAATACGCGCGATCAGATACGCATCATGCTCTTTCAGTGTGTTCAAAATCGTCTGAAGCTGATCTCTCGTAAAGGTACACTCAACCGTCGCGCCGATCTGTCTCGCCAGATCAATACCCAAATCAACGGTCAGATTTCCGATATCATCCTTGATATCGATAACCACCGCATTCACCTCAGTAGTGTCCAAAAGGTTGATGATCGCGTCAAGGGTATCCTTTCTGGCTGCTGCCGCGGCACTCAAATACACACCCTTCACCTCAACCGGTGTTCTCGGATCATTCGCCCACACATCCTCAATAGTCATGTTCAGATCCACCGCCTCCGTCGTCGGCTCCTCGGTAGGTTCCTCCGTACTTCCGGTCACATCTCCGGTGCTTCCTTCCGGTGCCTGTGTGGTATCTCCGGGAATTTCTGCGGAAGTGGACTCACCGGGTCTTCCTCCCGGAAGCTTTCCCTCTTCCTGCAATAAATACAACAAAACGGTGCCGGCAGCAAGCACTGCCAACACGATAATCGTAATAAGCATGATTTTTTTCTGTCGTCTTTTTCTCGACCGATAACCTAATTTTGACTTGCCCATAGTTCTTCTCCCATCTTCCGCGTTAAAATCACGCATCCATCTCATTTATTCGTCTTCTTTTGCCAACGCTTTCTTCACCACGTCACAGCTTTTACTGTAAATACACTTTTCAAAGTCACAGTCAACACTCAACAGGCTATACCCGTTCTCATCAACACTGTACTCACAGCCAATCACCTGCGTCAGATTATGCGCTTTGCAGTATCCGGTAAAAAACTCCTCCACTGTCTGTCCCATGATTTCTCCTGCGTTTTTCCACCAATATCCAAAATCGCAAATTCCTATCGATTATAGCCTAGATTCAGAAAAAAGTCAACCTGCTCAGCCACATATCCAGATATACGCGATCACTGCCAGCAAAACCTGGATCATTGAAAAACGAACCACAACCTGTGTATCCGACCACATATGTTTCTTTCGCATGTGGTCATGGATCGGCATACGGATATTCTCCCAGATGGAAATCTTCAAAAAGCGCTTCAAAAAGATCTTCACCAAGCCGAGACCACCGTCCACGATCAAAACACCCGCCAACAAAATGAAGATAAAGGGGCGTCCGGTCTTCATCGCGATCAATGCAAGATAAAAGCCCAATGCACGTGATCCCGCATCTCCCATGAGCATACTGCTGGGGGATGAATTGAAGCACAGGTAAGCGAACAGCACAGCGAT
>JAFSBP010000178.1 GCA_017437205.1 Lachnospiraceae bacterium | reverse complement strand
GAAAAAGAGATCAAGACAGCCCCTTGGCTGCGTTCCATTCGGCTGGATGTATATGCTGTCGATGAGCACGGAACCGTATATGATACGGAGGTACAGGCTCGGAAAACGAACGACTTGCGAAAGCGCAGCCGCTACTATCAAAGTTTGATTGATTCGACACTGCTCAGTCCCGGAACGCGGAATTTCAATCGGTTAAACGATGTTTGCGTGATTATGATCATGCCCTTTGATCTGTTTGGGCTGGACAAATATTATTATACATTTGTTCCTTGCTGCAAAGAAGATAAGAACCTCGAACTGGAAGACGGAGCTGTGCGAATTTTTCTGAACACCCGCGGAAAAAATGATGATGAGATCACTCCGGAGTTGAAAGAATTCCTTCGTTATGTGGAATCCGCAGACGATGAGTTTGTGGAAAAGAGTAGCAGTGACAGACTGAAGAAAATTCATGCATGTGTCAACCGAGTCAAATCCAGTGAGGAGGCAGGTGTTAAGTTTATGCAGAAATGGTTAGACCAAATCGATTTTTTTGAAGATGGCTGGGAACAAGGAATGGAAAAAGGAATGGAAGAAGGACTGGCACAAGGGCTGGAAAAAGGGCTGGAAAAAGGGCTGGAAAAAGGGCGACTTGAAAACACTTTGAGTACGCTTCATAAGCTAATGCAAAAGCAGCACATGACCCTGAATGAAGCGTTGGATTTCTTGGAGATTCCGGAAGCCGAGCGACATACTTACAAAGAAATGTTAAATTAATGATTCTGAGGCTGTGAAAATCACCCTTCCTGTTAAAGGGGTTTTCACAGCCTTTTTGTCCGTCATATCAATCACCCTTTTTCATAAGGGTAAGCTTTGCCATGTTTTTCTGCTTCAGCTCAAAAGAAGGATGGACGTAACGGTTCAGCGTCGTCTTTACATCCGCATGCCCTAAAATTTCGGACAATGTCTTCACATCAAACCCGGCTTCCACGCAACGCGTCGCAAAGGTGTGACGAAGTGTGTGAAATGTCACCTCCTCAATCCCTACTTCTTCTGCGAATTTTCGAAATTTTTGCTGCATGACTCTCGGCTCGGAATGACCACTCTTTCCGTTACCGAGCACATATCCACTATTTTTTCGAAATTGCTGCACATAGGGAAGCAAAAATTCCGGTAGAGGAATCACACGCTTTGATGACTCACTTTTGGGAGAATCCACCACCACCTCTGTCCTGCCGTCCTCACTCTTTAGTCGCTGCATCGTCTTATTGATCACCACAGAGCTGTCTGTAATATCCTCCCACAAAAGTGCACACAGTTCCCCAATGCGGATTCCAGTGTAAAGCGCCAACAATGTTCCGAACTTGTAAATGTCCATTTCATTAATCAGATAGTCAATTAAACGACTCTGTTCACATTCTGAAAGCACTCTTACTTCCTTCTTTTCTTCACGCATCAAAGTAATTTTGGGCATGACTATCTGATGTTCCTCCTCCGCAAAATCAAAAAGAAGTCCCATGATAATCAGAATGTCATTGACCGTTTTTGTGGAGAGCGCCCCGCCACCGATCCTACCGCGGTTTGCAAGCGTCTCTGTAAAGGTCTGTATCATCGCCCGCGAAAGCAGTGTCAAAGTAACATCACCCAATTCAGGCAAAATGTGATTGCGACAAAGCCCCTCATATTTGCGATAGGATGACCGTTTAACTCTGTCACGAACATGTTTAAGCCACTGTTCAACCAACTGTGAAACCTTAATGTTGTTAACACAGCGCATCTCCTGTTTTGGTGTGATCATCAGAAACTGTTGTTTGTCTTTCACCGCTCGGTAACTGTTCGCGTAGACAGAACCATACTTCTTCTTTCCGTCGACACTGATCTCGCGAACATATCTTGCTTCCCAGCGTCCATCCTTTCTCTTGTAAATACATTCTCCCCGTCTCGGCATTTTTATCCCCGTCCTTTCTGTGCCATGCCAAATCGCACTTTCCCCATGGTATCGACCACAAATTTGACCATAAAAGTGCCGGAATTGGGTTATATAAGTCCACTTTTTTTACATTTTTTTGGCGTTTTTGAAAGTTTTCAAAAAAACCTCTTGTAAAACAACAATAAATGCATTATAATGAGGTCACTTAAAGAAAACCCTATTCGGTTTTTTATGATAAATTTTTTTTTGTTCCTTCGTTTATGTGGTCAATAAGCGAATATATGCATGAAAACAACCCTGTATAATTCAGGGTTGTTATTTTTTTGCAGCTTTTTAACTGAATTATCTGCACCTCTCCAGTTCTTTTAGCAGTACCCTTCTTTTTCCCTCACTCATCTCCACCAACGGCAGTCTCACCCGATCTTCACAGAATCCCATGGAAGCCATCGCTGCTTTCACCGGAATCGGATTGACTTCGGAGAACAGTGCCTTGATTAACGGAAACAGCTCTCTTTGTATTTTTGCACTTTCCGACACATCTCCCTCGCGAAATCTGTGGCAAAGCTCCACCGTCTTTGCCGGCAGGACATTGGAGAGCACGGAGATAACTCCTTTTCCACCCATCGCCATGATCGGCACGATCTGGTCATCATTACCGGAATAGAGATCCAACCGATCTCCCACCAGACTCATGGTCTCTACCACACGGGAAAGATTTCCGTTTGCCTCCTTGATCCCGGCAATCATTGGGTGATCTGCCAGCGCGGCGTAGGTTTCCGGCAATATATCCACGCCGGTGCGGGAAGGCACGTTGTAAAGGATGAGAGGCTTCGTGCTCGCATCAGCAATCCGTTCATAGGAACGAATCAGCCCCCGCTGAGTGGTCTTGTTGTAGTAGGGAGTAACTACCCGCAAACCGTCTGCCCCCGCACCACAG
>JAFSBP010000177.1 GCA_017437205.1 Lachnospiraceae bacterium | reverse complement strand
TCCACCACCGTGGTGCGAAACTCATAATCCACCGCTCCGGAACTAAGAAACCGGATACTCTCCTCGATAGGCGCCATATCCACGCTTGTCACCCCTACGGTCTCGGCATAGCAGGCAGGACTGTTTTTAATATCCATAGCTACATAATCGATTAGGTTAGCCTCCACCAACGCTTTCACCGCCTGTGGGCGAGTACCGTTTGTGTCCAGCTTCACCAGATATCCCAGAGACTTGATTTGTGCAATCAGTTCCGAAAGCCCGGCAGACAAGGTGGGCTCGCCTCCCGTAATGCAGACCGCATCCAAAAGTCCGGTGCGCTTCTCTAAAAACGCGATCAGCTCATCCTCCGTCATAAAGGCGGCTTCACCCGCGCCCAAGAGATCACTGTTGTGGCAAAACGGGCAGCGGAAATTACATCCCTGGATAAAGATGGTGCATGCGACCTTTCCCGGATAATCGAGAAGTGTCATTTTTTGTAACCCGGCAATTTTCATCAGAAACCTCTTTCTGGATTATCTCAACCATTATTTCCTTACTTATGATACACTTGTTTCCCCTATCGGTCAATCACAAACTGCAAATATTCAAACATTTCCTCAATTCGGTACAATTCACTGGGTTGATTTTTTCTCAGCCAGCTCTCACGATACCGTTCCAGCCATGCAGCGTGATCTGCCATCGGCTCCACCTTGTCACCGGCCATCCCTGCTAAGATTTCTGCCATCACACACAGTCCCTCCGCCGCGATCAGCATCTCTTTTCGGAATTCATCGTTCCCCCACCGTTCTTCGGACAATCGGTTCAAAAATTCCGTGTATGCCTTTTGAACCAGCTTCACCTCATCCAACGAAATGAACTTCATTCCCTCTCCGTTAGCATATCGATGTGCAAAATAATTATGACAAACCCGTGTCCACGCAACATGCTCATGCATCGCACTCAATTCCATTAAGGATTTGACACCTGTCTCACTGCCATAGAGAAGTTTGTTCACTGCGCCGTAAAATGCATCGTCCGGTTCAGTTTCCACCGACCAGCTCTTCTCCGCACCCAGAACCATTCCGTACATGCCCAGTTCCATACTGCAAGGATTTCCCCAGTCGCCCCAGTTGGTGTTCAGAACGCCTTCTGCTCCGTACTTGTGACCGATCTCAATCATCTTTGTAATATTTGTCTCTGCCACCTTCACTCTTTCACACAAATAATTCCAAGTGGTGGTTCCCGGACAGACAAACTGTTTCTTTCCGGACTGTGCCATCAGCGCAATCTTTTTCTCCATCTCGTCTGTATTTTCATGGTAATACCAGTTGAGGAAAATAATATCGTCAGACAGCTCTTTGATGGTCTCCGGGTGCTGCAAGAGAATATCTGCCCACATCATAACCGTTTTGCCTTTTTCCTGAACATGAGCGATAATCTTCTTTACAAAATCCACATAAATCTTCCCTACTTCAAAACCTTCTTCACCATAACGGTTTAAGTCAAAGGTCTCATCACAGCAGATATTAAAACTATCACTGGTAAAATGAGGTGCATACTGATCTATCATGCTCTTTATCACCTCAATGCTCTCCGGATTCAGCGGGTCAATGGTGTGATGATGCATTCTGGCCTGCCAGAAATTCGCCTCGGGCGTATAATCCTTCACTACCTGCAGATGTCTAAATTGCGGCTGCTGCAAAAGTTCGTAGAGATGACCAAATGTAGACAGTGACGGAATAAACTCAATAAAGTTTTCCCGGCAATACGCATCTAACTCTCTGATCTCCTCTGCCCTCAAATAACCGGCCGACTCCCGGAGAGCTTTCGTCTCCTCAAACTCAAACACATGCTCTATGTAAAGTTGCAGGGAGTTCAGTTTATAAAACGCCATGTCGTCAATCAGTTTTTTCAGTGTTTCCATCGTGGGAATCTTCCCTCGGGTCACATCGTGATAAAATCCACGGTGAGCAAAGTCCGGCCAATCCTTGATCAACATGCAAGGCACTTTCTCCTCTTTAAACAGCTGTCTGAGCGTTTGAATGGCATAGAATACACCTGCCAATGAATTTGCTGATATCTCAATATATTCCGCAAGGATCTTCAACTCGTAGTACTCTCGTCTTCCCGCTTCCAAAACTCCCGCACCACCGCACAACCTCTCGTTTTCAATAAAAATCTCCAGCTTTACTCCATCCGGCGAGCAAGGTAACTTCCTTAATGCAGAAATCAGCCTATCGTCCAGTCCGGTTTCCACAAAGCAGATTTCTTTTTTTGCCAAAAATCCTTCCTGTGTACTAAATTCTTTTACTTTTGGAATTAGGTTCATTTTTTGTTTCTCCTTTTGGTATTTACTGCTATTAATTTTATTATAAAAATTTCTCACAGAGAATGCAAGCAAGCATGTTGTTTGCAAATAACACAATATTGCTGTCTATGCCTAATTTTTTCTTTGACAAATCACCCGTTTTTCCTGTAAAATAATTATTGGCAAACGTTACATAAAAAACAACACAGGAGTCCTTTGCTGTTATGAGTCTGACAACCTACGAAGTCCACGGTTTGGAAGGAAAAAAACTTCCCCTTATTTTCCACTATGATATTATTGAGAAAGGTAAAATTGAAATCGCAAACTGGCATGAAAACATAGAGCTTTTATATTTTACCAAGGGTATGGGGCAGGTTTTGTGTAACTCTGTCGTCTATGAAGTGAGTGCGGGGGATCTTTTTATTGTCAATTCCGGTCTCCTCCACTATGTGAAAAAGGACAAGCCCTGTGAGTATTACTGTCTCATTGTCGACTCCGCTTTTCTGGCGGAAAACGATATCCCCGCCGGTGATATTCAGTTTAATAATTTTGTGCGGTCTGATGTGGTAAGCGCCCTCTTTGACCGTGTGGTAAAGGAGCTGGAACGCGAAAATTCTTTTCAGATCGCAGGCATCCGATCGGCCATTTTGTCTCTGATGGTGCACCTTTCCCGATATCATTCCTCCGGGATTTCCTTTCCAAAAAGAGAGCACAGCAACTCCGATGAGAGCATAAAAAAAGCACTTGCTTATATCAGTGACCATCTCTCCCATAAGCTCTCCCTTGAGGAAATCGCCTCCCACGTAAACTTAAGCAAGTATCATTTCGCGCGGGAATTTAAAAAAGCCACCGGAATGACCGTCGTGGCTTTCGTGAATGCGACGCGATGCCGCACTGCAAACCGTCTTTTGCTCAGCCGTCAATACTCGGTAAACGAGGTTGCGGCCATGTGCGGATTTGAAAACAATTCGTACTTTTCCAAGACGTTTAAGCGTGTAATGGGATGTCTTCCGTCAGAAGTGGGTAAAGCGTCCCACGGAATTTAAGAATTCCTTGCGTTTTGAGTCGGAGGAGTGATATTTAGCGTCGCTTCATATCCTCCTCGATCTGCTCCTTCCAGTTGTCCGGAATGGATGCCGAACATCTCATCGCGCACATTGCTTCGCTCACT
>JAFSBP010000176.1 GCA_017437205.1 Lachnospiraceae bacterium | reverse complement strand
CCTCACAACGCTCTCGGAAGAGCAGCAGCTACCAGACTTAAGGTTTACTCCGGCGAGACTCACAAGCATGAGGCTCAGAAGCCCGAGACCTACGAGTTTTAATTTAAGGAAAGGAAGGAAGTAAACCTATGTATACAAGTGCAAAGCCCTACTTCTACGGAACGGGCAGAAGAAAATCATCCGTTGCACGCGTACGCCTTTTCCCGGGCTCCGGCGTGATTACCATTAACGGTAAAGATATCGACGACTATTTCGGTCTCGAAACACTCAAGCTCATCATCAACCAGCCCTTCGGTGTTACAAACACAATCGGCAAGTATGACATCGTTGCTAACGTAAACGGCGGCGGTATCTCCGGTCAGGCAGGCGCTATCCGTCACGGCGTATCCCGCGCTCTCCTTCTCGCAGATGACAGCTACCGCACACTCCTCAAGAAGGCAGGATTCCTCACTCGTGACCCGAGAATGAAGGAAAGAAAGAAATACGGTCTCAAGGCAGCTCGCCGCGCAAGCCAGTTCTCCAAGAGATAAGTTCAGCCAATCGGCTATTTTTCAAAAGACAACAAAAACCTCCGATTCCATACGGTTTCGGGGGTTTTCTTTTGCAGCCCATTATTCTTTTATCATCAAACCGCATCCTGCTCTTGCAATTCCTGTTCGGTTGTGATATAACTATGTTGTATGTAAACAAATTATATCAGGATGATAACTGCACACAAGGAGGCATTGTTATGCTTAACATCTATGATTTTTCAATTGACTATGTGATTCACCCCACACTTATCCGCACGCAGAACCTTCGATTTGGCTGGAAGCTTGCGTCTGACCGCACAAATGTCCTTCAGAAAAACTACCGCATTGTGATCTCAGATGAGTCCGGCGTCAGGGCTGACACAGGCGTTGTTGTCTCCGGTGCGCTGTTTGACATACGCATTCCGGATCTAATCCTGTCCTCCCGTACCGATTATACCGTCAAGGTGACTGTGACTGACAATACGGGCGATACTGCGGAATACGCACAAACCGTATCCACTGAAATTCTCCCCGACGAATGGGAAGCGGAATGGATCAAGCCGGAGAAGCATATCGCAGGATGGGCACCGTATCTGCGCACCAAATTTGAAGTGTGCGGTATTAAGAAAGCCGTCATGTATGCCTGTGGCCTTTGCTGTGCGGAATATTATATCAACGGTGTCCGCACAGATGATTTTATGCTCGACCCGCCGATGACAAACTATGAAAAAATGGTTTACTACCGCCGATTTGAGATAACAGATCTGCTTCGTGATGGCGGAAACGCACTGACCGTACTTCTTGGTGAGGGCTTTTATTCCCAGAGCCGGGTCTGGAGCAATAACGGTCTGGTCTACGGCGATGTCTGTGTCAAACTCCGAGTGGAAATCACGCTTTCCGACGGTACTCTCAGAGTGATCACCACCAACACAGACGATTGGAAATCAAAATACAGTCCCATTTCCTCCAACAACATTTATGCCGGTGAGATTTACGACTGCAGGCTTGAAACCGAAGGATTCGCTGATTATGACAGCTCCGAGTGCGGATGGGACGGCGTTGTCTGCGACGAAACACCAAAGGGTATTCTGACACCGTGTCTTATGCCTCCGGTTCGTGAAATCCGCAGACTGCCGGCAAAAACTGTTCACTGCGCTACCGGCAAGGAGGACGGCGCATGGATCTTCGACCTTGGCGAAAACATGGCAGGTATTGCGGAATACCGTCTG
>JAFSBP010000175.1 GCA_017437205.1 Lachnospiraceae bacterium | reverse complement strand
GTTCTTGATATTTGCGGTGTTACGACATGCGCGACCCATGACAACGATATCCAGAAGGGCCTCCATGTTCTTCTCAAGCTCCGGATCGATGAGGGACTCATCTGCCACGGGGAAGTCGCACAGATGAACACTCTCAGGCGCATTCGCGTCGGAGGTGCATACTAGATTGCGGTAGATATCCTCGCTCATGAAGGGAATCATGGGTGCTGCTACCTTCGCAACGGTCACCAGCGCAGTGTACAGAGTCATGTACGCATTGATCTTATCCTGCTCCATGCCCTTCGCCCAGAAACGCTCACGGCTGCGGCGAACATACCAGTTACTCAGCTCGTCAACAAAATCCTGAAGCGCACGTGCCGCCTCGGGGATGCGGTAGTTCTCCAGATTATTGTCCACATCTTTGATCAGGGTGTTCAGCTTGCTAAGCACCCACTTATCCATAACACCCAGTTTATCCACATCAAGGGTGTATTTTCCTGCGTCAAATCCATCAATATTCGCGTAAAGCACAAAGAATGCATAAGTATTCCAAAGAGTACCCATGAATTTTCTCTGTCCCTCGACTACCGCCTTGCCGTGGAAACGGTTGGGCAGCCAGGGTGCACTGTTAATATAGAAGTACCATCGGATAGCGTCTGCGCCATAGGTCTCCAGTGCATCGAAGGGATCAACCGCATTGCCCTTACTCTTACTCATCTTCTGACCATTTTCATCCTGAACGTGACCCAGAACGATAACGTTCTCGTAAGGCGCCTTATTGAACAGCAGGGTGGAGATCGCCATCAGGGAATGGAACCAACCACGGGTCTGGTCAACCGCCTCGGAAATGAACTGTGCAGGGAACTGCTGCTCGAACAGGTCCTGATTCTCGAAAGGATAATGATGCTGTGCGAAGGGCATCGCTCCGGAGTCAAACCAGCAGTCGATTACCTCAGGCACACGCTTCATGGTCTTGCCACACTTGGGGCAAGGGAAGGTCACCTCATCGATGTAAGGGCGATGGAGCTCTACCTTTGCCGCATCGGGATTACCGCTCTTTTCTGCCAGCTCAGCCCGGCTGCCAACACTCTCAAAGTGGCCGCACTCGCACTCCCAGATGTTTAAGGGAGTTCCCCAATAACGGTTACGGGAGATCGCCCAGTCCTGAATGTTTTCCAGCCAGTTGCCGAAACGGCCCTTGCCGATGGACTCAGGAATCCAGTTTACGGTATTATTATTGCGGATTAGGTCATCGCGGACAGCGGTCTCGCGGATGTACCAGGACTCACGCGCATAGTAGATCAGGGGGGTGTCACAGCGCCAGCAGTGAGGGTACTCATGTTCAAACTTCGGCGCGTCAAACAGCTTTCCTTCTGCATCCAGATCCTTCAAAATCGCAGGGTCTGCATTCTTCACGAAGGTACCTGCGTAAGGAGTATCTGCGGTCATCTCACCCTTGCCGTCAACGAACTGAACGAAGGGCAGGTCATAATTGCGGCCAACGTTCGCATCGTCCTCACCGAAAGCGGGAGCAATGTGTACGATACCGGTACCGTCGGACATAGTAACATAGTCATCACAGGTCACAAAGAAGCCTTTCTTGTTCTGCTTTGCGGCAACCTCGCCTGCGCATGCAAACAGCGGCTCATACTCGCGGTACTCCAGATCCTTACCAACATAAGTCTCCAGTACCTCGTAAGCAGGAGTCTCCTCAGAGCCAAGCTTGCCGAGTACATTGGAGAGCAATGCCTCCGCCATATAATAAGTATATCCATCCGCAGCCTTTACTTTACAATAAGTATCGGAAGGATTTACACAGAGTGCCACGTTAGAGGGCAGAGTCCAGGGGGTGGTGGTCCATGCCAAGAAGAACGCATCCTCACCCACGCACTTAAAGCGAACGATCGCGGAGCGCTCCTTTACGGTCTTATAACCCTGAGATACCTCTGCGGTGGACAGAGGGGTACCGCAGCGAGGGCAGTAGGGAACGATCTTAAAGCCTTTGTACAAAAGGCCCTTATCCCAAATCTGCTTCAGTGCCCACCACTCGGACTCGATAAAATTATCATCATAGGTAACGTAAGGATCATCCATATCCGCCCAGAAACCAACAGTGCCGGAGAAATCCTCCCACATTCCTTTATACTTCCAAACAGACTCCTTACACTTGCAGATGAAGGGCTCCATGCCGTACTCCTCAATCTGCTCCTTGCCGTTTAAGCCCAGAAGCTTCTCCACCTCCAGCTCAACGGGCAGACCGTGGGTATCCCATCCGGCCTTTCTAGGTACCATATAGCCTTTCATGGTACGGTATCTTGGAATCATATCTTTAATAACACGTGTTAAAACGTGACCGATATGAGGCTTACCGTTTGCGGTGGGCGGGCCGTCATAAAAGGTATAGGTAGGTCCCTCCTTGCGGTTTTCCATACTCTTCTCGAAGATCCGGTTCTCTTTCCAAAACCGTTCTACTTCTTTTTCTCTCTCTACAAATCTCAAATCTGCAGAAACTTTCTTGTACATGTTTTCTCCTCCATATCCGGCGATAATTGCGTCATGGCTGCACGCAGGCAGAACAATAAACTTTGACCGGTGCGCGC
>JAFSBP010000174.1 GCA_017437205.1 Lachnospiraceae bacterium | reverse complement strand
GTCTCCCAGTCGGTGGGAAGCTGTGTCTTCTTCGCTGCCTCTTTATAAATGTCAATGTCTCGTAGGTTGGTGAATCGTGCCCCGTCAAACATGGAGGACGCGCCCAAACCCAGACCGATGTAATCGATGCCGGTCCAGTATCCCACATTGTGGGCACACTCCTTATTCTTCTTTGCGTAGTTGGAAATCTCATAGCGGTCGTAACCGTATCCGGCAAGAATCTCCTCCGTCGCTGCATACATCGCCCGCTCCGTGTCTTCATCGGGCAGGTCGGGCCAGTTCCGCATCATCTCCGCCAGTTCTGCATCCTTCACGTCGGCTTCATTTTCCTCACCGCTCAAAGTTGCCTTTGCCTCAATGGTTCCGTCCTCATTGATCATGCTATCCTCATCAGCCGTCGTTTCCGGTGCCGCCAGTGCAGGTCTTCCGCAAAGCAGAGGTGTCTTCTCCTCGCACTCGCCGTACCGCGCATAAAAGGGCGTTCCCTCCTCGATGATCAGGCTATACGCAGAAATATGTTCCGGATTCAGCTCTGCCACCTTCTTTAATGTGTCGGTCCATGATTCCAAGGTCTGGCCGGGCAGAGCAGACATCAGATCCACATTGATATTCGTAAATCCGCACTCACGTGCCAGCTTGAAGCTCTCCAAAAACTGTTCCCAGGTATGTACGCGGCCAAGCACCGCCAACTCATCGTTGTTTGCGGACTGGAGACCAAAACTTAAACGGTTCACACCGGCTTCTTTGTATGCGATCAGTTTTTCCCTCGTCACAGACTCAGGATTACATTCAATGGTGATCTCCGCTGATTTGCTTACATTGAAGTAAATCTTTAGCATCGCGATCAGATTGTTCATCTGCGCCGCGTCAAACAGCGTGGGGGTACCACCACCGATGAAAATGGACTTCACCTCGTAATCATCGTAAGCCGCTCCGCTCCAGATTACAATCTCCATAAGCAGAGCCTTCAGATATTCCTGACGTCTGGGCTTGCTTGCGGGGGCGCTCAAAAAATCGCAGTAATTGCACTTTTTTTTGCAAAAAGGGATATGCACATATAATTCTAACGGTTTTCTTTTCATGGAAACTCCTCGGTTCTCTCTATTTTTCTACCTCACAAACAGGTGCGTGATAACTCGCCATCATCACTTACCGTCATCCAGCTTCAGCACGCTCATGAAGGCCTTCTGAGGCACCTCTACGCTGCCGATCTGGCGCATACGCTTCTTTCCTTCCTTCTGCTTCTCCAACAGCTTACGCTTACGGCTGATGTCACCGCCGTAGCACTTCGCCAGCACGTCCTTGCGCACCGCCTTTACGGTCTCGCGGGCAATGATCTTGCTGCCGATGGCTGCCTGGA
This sequence comes from Lachnospiraceae bacterium, assembly GCA_017437205.1. Taxonomy (GTDB): domain Bacteria; phylum Bacillota; class Clostridia; order Lachnospirales; family Lachnospiraceae; genus RGIG423. The sequence continues at coordinate 2,973 of JAFSBP010000174.1, read as the reverse complement.
TCGGAATTTCAAACAGATGTCTCGGAATCTCGTCTTTCAGCTTCTCGCACATCTTGCGGCCGCGCTCATAGGCACTGTCGGCGTGTACGATGAAGGACAATGCATCCACTTCCTCGCGGTTGATCAGGATGTCCAGTTTCACCATATTCGACGGCTCGTAGCCCTTCATCTGATAATCGAAGGACGCGTAACCGCGGGAACGGGACTTCAGCGCATCAAAGAAATCGTAAATGATCTCATTGAGAGGCAGGTCATAGCGGATCAGGACACGGGTATCCTCCATATATTCGGTACCGATATATACACCGCGTCGCTCCTGACAGAGCTGCATGATCGCGCCGATATACTCAGTAGTCACCATAATCTCTGCAGAGACAATCGGCTCCTCCATGTGCTCGATCTCAGCAGGATCGGGCAGGTTCGTCGGATTGGTCAGGGTGATCATCTCACCGTTGTTCTTATACACATGATAGATAACGCTGGGCGCGGTGGTCACCAGGTCCAGATTGTACTCGCGCTCCAAGCGCTCCTGAATGATCTCCAGATGAAGGAGTCCTAAGAAACCGCAGCGGAATCCGAATCCAAGCGCCACAGAGGTCTCCGGCTCATACTGGAGAGAAGCGTCATTGAGCTGCAGCTTTTCCAGCGCGTCACGCAGGTCATTGTAGCGGGCGCCGTCCGCCGGATAAACGCCGCAGTAAACCATGGAAGTAACCTTCTTATATCCAGGCAGCGGCTCTTTACAGGGGTTGTCCAGATCGGTCACCGTATCACCCACACGGGTGTCTTTTACATTTTTGATACTGGCTGTAAAATATCCAACCATGCCGGCGGAAAGCTCCTCACAAGGATGGAACTGTCCCGCTCCGAAATAGCCAACCTCAACCACCTCAGCAACAGCTCCCGTCGCCATCATCTTCGCGCGGGTACCTTTGCGGATCCGTCCTTCCTTCAGGCGGCAGAATACGATAACACCTTTATAAGAATCGTAGATAGAGTCAAAAATCAACGCCTTCAGGGGAGCATCAGGATCACCCACGGGTGCAGGGATCTTTGCCACAATCTGCTCCAATACATCCTCAATATTTATACCGTTCTTCGCAGAAATCTGGGGAGCGTCCTGCGCCTCCAGACCGATTACATCCTCGATCTCGTCAATAACGCGCTGGGGCTCCGCGCTGGGCAGGTCAATCTTGTTGATCACCGGGAATACATCCAGATCATGATCCAGTGCCAGATAAACATTCGCCAGGGTCTGCGCTTCAATGCCCTGCGCCGCGTCAACCACCAAAATAGCTCCGTCACAAGCCGCCAGAGATCGGGACACCTCGTAGTTAAAGTCCACATGGCCGGGGGTATCGATCAAATTGAACACATACTCCTCGCCGTCCTTCGCCTTATAAATGGTACGCACCGCCTGAGACTTGATGGTAATACCGCGCTCCCGCTCCAGATCCATATTGTCCAGGATCTGCTCCTGCATCTCACGGCTGGTGAGCAAACCCGTCTTTTCGATAATGCGGTCCGCTAACGTAGATTTACCGTGGTCAATGTGGGCGATGATACAAAAATTTCTGATTTTACTTTGGTCAACTGCTGCCATCTATACCTCCATATCGTAAACTGCCGTGCCAGTCAACATTTTGCCCGGTAGAGAGCAAACTGCACACGCCAGAATGCAATTCATAGCTAATCTATATTATCATAGCATTTTTCTGTTATCTAGGCAAGAGTTGGATTGCAAAAACTTTTCTATTTCCTCCTACTCCCACATGCACCCGTTCGCCGCCTTCGGGTCGCTCATCACCGCATCCAGAATATTCGCCAGCGGCACCATGGACCGGCAGACCTCCTCAAAGGTATTTGTGTCAAAGCCCGCTTCAATGAGCGTATATCTCGGCAGCAAATGTTGATTATACTGGTAGGCCTTCAGAAAATTCGGTCTTGTCAGTCCCGGATAATAGGCCTCCGCGATCAATTTCATCTGCAGACTCAGCGCCAGATTGTCCTCCAGATAAGGATTGCTCAGATAATCGATAGGGCCGTCCGACGTCTGACACATCCCGTTGAAAAACATAAGCGGTGCCATCACCTCGCCGTTTACCGTGGCAATCCGGTGCGCCTGCGAGGCAGTCGCGTCCCGGTGTAAGTCAATCACCAGTTGGATGGACGGATTCTCGGCAAGGATCCTTTTCACCCGAACCTGCGCCTCAGAATATGCGGTGTCGTAAGGATAAATTGACCGGTCATGAATCACCTTGTAGCCGTAGCCCGTGAGAAGCTCCGTCAGATAATCGCCCACCTCCAGAATAGTTTTTCCGCCTCCGGTCCCGGAATTGGCAAAGCCTTCCGTTCCGTGGGTGTGGTGGATCAATATCTGCGCTCCCTCACCCTGCCGGTCAATGGTCAGATTTTTGGACAGCAGCGTATCTACATCAAGCTGGGACGGATAGACAGTCGTCGAACTATGTACGAAATAGAGCTGATCCACCAGATATTTGAAATTTTGCAATTGCAATTTGGTATACCGCTTCCCCGTGATCACCGTGGGCAAGTGCGTCTCTATCATCTGATCTGTGGCCCCCGGCGTCTCGCCTTCATTTTCAGTGCTCTCCGGTGCTGTCGGTACAGTCTCCACGGTGGAGTTCTCAGTATCAGGCTCACTCCCCACCGTTTCCCCGTTCTCTCCGGGAAGGGTAATCTGCCCACCGTTATACAACAGGTCTGACGACTGATATTTATCGTATATCGGATCCCCCGACACAGAAACTTCTCCCATCTCCACCTGCCCTAAGTAGCCTGAAATCGGCATGGGATAACAGATCATACCGATCAATATCTCTCTCCACTTTTCCTCCGCTGTCGTATCCTCCAGATACCCGGCCAGTCCGCATGCCGGCTCAATCATCCGCTCCAATACCCGCCGCCAGACATCCATTGTCCCAATTCTGCCCGCAAATATAAGGCTGGCAG
>JAFSBP010000173.1 GCA_017437205.1 Lachnospiraceae bacterium | reverse complement strand
TTGTTGTAGTAGGGAGTAACTACCAGCAAACCGTCTGCCCCCGCACCACAGGCAAACTCTGCCATCATTACGGCATGTTCCGTGTCGTTGGAGCCGACTCCGGCGATCACCGGCACCCGCCCCGCCGTCTTTTTGACAGTAAATTCGATCAGCGCCTGATGTTCATCGTCCTTTAACGTGGGCGCTTCTCCGGTGGTTCCACAGACCACCAGTGCATCAATACCCTCTTCGATCTGCCATTCAATCAATTTTTCCATCGCAGTAAAATCCACACCGTCTTTCGTAAAAGGAGTAATCAAAGCGGTAGCCGCCCCCACAAATAACGGTTTTTCTGACATTTCTGCCTCCTGATTTTACGATTTACATTGCTTTTCGCTATACTCATCTTTTTGGCGATGTTTTTTCCTTATAACAGAACGAAGACCGACACGCGTCGGTCTTCATCTATTATGCTCCGACGCAGGTTTCTTTCGTCGGATATGTTTTCTTTTTTATTCTGCTACCAGCAGCTCTGCAATCTGCACCGCATTGGTCGCTGCGCCCTTGCGTACCTGGTCGCCGCAGCACCACAGGGTCAGACCGTGATCATCGGTCAAATCGGGGCGGATACGTCCTACGAACACAATATCCTGATCGCTGGTGTCCAGAGGCATGGGATATTCTTTTGCTCCTAAATTATCTACCAGACGGCATCCCTTTGCCTTCGCGATCGCCTCGCGAGCCTGCTCTACACTGATGGGATCCTCAGTGCGAACCGTCACAGAGATGGAGTGAGAGCGAACTACCGGCACGCGGATGCAGGTGCAGCTCACCGTCAGTTCGGGCAGGTGCATAATCTTGCGGCCCTCGTTCTGCATCTTCATCTCCTCGGTGGTGTAGCCATCAGTGGACTCACTGCCAATGCAGGGAATCAGGTTGAACGCGATCTGGTAAGGGAATACCTTCGGCTGAGTGGGCTCACCCGCCAGCACTGCCTTCGTCTCCTCCATCAGCTCAATGGGGCCGTTCACGCCGGCACCGGAGGTCGCCTGATAGGTAGAAGCTACCATGCTCTTGATGGGGCTGAGCTGATTCAGCGCGTACACTGCGGTCAGAGTGATGATGGTGGAGCAGTTCGGGTTGGAAATGATTCCCTTATTTGCCTTCGCATCCTCAGGGTTGATCTCCGGAACGATCAACGGAACGTTCGGATCCATGCGGAATGCGCTGGAATTGTCTACAAATACCGCACCTGCCTTTACGATGGCGGGAGCAAATCTCTTCGCGATGGGGTTCTCCGCCGCGCCGAGCACGATGTCCATGCCCTCAAACGCCTCGTCGGTTGCCTCCTCGATCACGATTTCCTGCCCCTTGAAGGTAAGGGTCTTTCCTGCGCTTCTCGCGCTGGCCAGGAGGTGAAGCTCACCTACAGGGAAGTTTCTCTCCTCCAAAATATTCATCATCTCGCGGCCAACTGCACCGGTCGCACCTAAAATCGCTACTTTATACTGTTTCATGTTAATTTCCTCCTCACTGTGCCTTTGCTTCCTTCTTCACGAAGCTGTGATACATTACCTGAATTGCCTTCTCGAAGTCCTTATTGTCAATGCCGACAACGATATCCACCTCGTTAGGATCCTGAGAAATCATGCGGATATTGATGCCAGCCTTTCCGAGTGCACCGAACAATCTACCGGACATACCGGGACGGTTCGCCATCTTACGGCCTACCACTGCAATGATCGCAATATTCTCATCCACACGGATGTCATCGGTCTTTAAGTTCTTGCGGATATCGTGGATGATGGAGTACAGACACTTGCTGACACTCTCTGTCTCAACCACTACGGACACGCAGTCCATACCGGAGGGAACATACTCAACACTGATGCGATGGTTCTCAAACACCTCCAGCACTGCTCTAAGCTCTCCGATCGCCGCAGACAGACCCAGCTTTCCGACGGTGATAATGGAGTAATTCTTCTTTCCGGTAATACCGGTGACGAAAC
>JAFSBP010000172.1 GCA_017437205.1 Lachnospiraceae bacterium | reverse complement strand
GCCGGCGACCGCTCGCGAAAGACCACGCTGGTGGAGTATGGTTTCCGCCTGCCGTCGGCGCTGGACAATCGTCCGCTGAATTTTACGGAGTTTGAGGAGAAGATTGATCAGCTGTTGTTCGTGTCAGCGACACCTTCCGTGTATGAGGCGGAGCATGAACTGTTGAAAGCGGAACAGTTGATTCGGCCTACCGGACTTTTGGATCCGGAGATTGAGGTGCGCCCGGTCTATGGCCAGGTGGATGATTTGATCGCTCAGGTGAATAAGGAAGTGGCGAAGAAAAATAAGGTGTTGGTGACTACACTGACGAAGCGGATGGCGGAAGACCTGACTGGCTATATGCGGGAAGCGGGCATTCGTGTAAAGTATCTGCACTCTGACATTGACACCTTGGAGCGCAGTGAGATCATCCGCGATATGCGTCTGGATTTGATTGATGTGCTGGTGGGAATCAACCTGCTGCGAGAAGGTTTGGATATTCCGGAGATTGGTCTCGTGGCGATTCTTGATGCTGACAAGGAAGGATTTTTGCGCTCTGAGACTTCCCTGATTCAGACCATCGGACGTGCTGCGCGAAATGCGGAAGGGCATGTGATCATGTACGCGGACACGATTACTGAGTCCATGGAGCGGGCGATTTCTGAGACGAAACGACGTCGCAAGATTCAGCAGGCATACAATGAAGAACATGGTATCACGCCGGAGACCATAAAAAAGGCGGTGCGAGATTTGATTGCCATCTCGAAGACAGAGGAGAGCTCGAAGAAGAAGGGTACGGCTCATCTGGAAAAGGATCCGGAGTCCATGAACGCGAAGGAACTGACGAAGGCAATCAAGCAGATTATGAAGAAGATGAATCAGGCAGCGGCGGAGCTGGACTTCGAGCAGGCGGCTGTGCTGCGTGATCAGATGATTGAACTGAAGAAGATGTTGTTGGAGTTGGAAAGCTGATTAGTGCTTTGCCGCAAACTGGCGGCAGTATAGTCGGACAGTTCTCCAACAATCGAGAAAATACAGGTAAACAAGATGAAAAAACAAATTGCTACACAAAAGAAATGGAATACCAGCGAATGTCACGCCCATATGGTGTTGGACGGCGTGGATTTTCGTGTGGCGTTGGCGAGACATGCACTCGCGCCGGAGGAGAGCTTTATCCGTGAGACCCTTTCGGCTTATCGTGATGCGGGCATCACATACATTCGGGATGGTGGAGATACATCCGGTACCTCAGTGCGTGCCAGAGAACTGGCCCCGGAATACGGAATTGAGTATAGGACTCCGATTTTTGCTATCCACAAAAGCGGATTTTATGGTAAAATAGTAGGAAAGAGTTTTGATACGCTGAGAGAATACCGACAGTTGATTGAAGAGGTAAAGAAGGCCGGTGGTGATTTCGTGAAGGTCATGCTGGGCGGAATACTGGATTTTGATATTTATCCACAGATCAATGGTGGTGGTCTTTCTGCGGATTGGATGTGCGAGATGGTCCACATTGCCCACGAGGAAGGGTTCGCAGTAATGGCGCATGTGAACGGAGCAGAGTCGATCTGCGCAGCACTGGAGGCCGGTATCGACAGTCTGGAGCATGGATATTTGCAGACGGAGGAATCTCTTTCGTTGTTGAAGGAGACCGGGGCGGTATGGGTTCCCACCATCTCGCCGATAACGAATCAGATTGGTGACGGTCGTTCACCTGATGATGTACTTAAAAAGTACGGAGAGGAGCAGATGAATATTGTACGGCGTGCGATGCAGATGGGGGTGAAACTGGCGCCGGGCAGTGATGCCGGTGCATATCGTGTGCCTCATGTTAAGGGCTTTTTAGATGAACTGGATTGGATGCTTCAGGCGGCTGGGGAAGAAAGAGAACAGATG
>JAFSBP010000171.1 GCA_017437205.1 Lachnospiraceae bacterium | reverse complement strand
TCACGGAAGGCAACCTTCGGTTCATAAGTCTCAATCTCAACCTTATAGCGATTCAAGAGCTTGCTAACAGCAACCTCAATCTGCTGATCACCGATTCCGTAAAGCAGAGTCTGACGATTCTCCTTATCATTAACGGTCTTCAAGGTAAGATCTTCATCCATCAACTTCGCCAATGCACCTGCGATCTTATCCTCATCACCCTTATTCTTTGCACGATATGCCACATAGGTGTAAGGTACGGAAATCTCAGGCTTTTCATATACGATTGCCTTACCCTTAGCCGCCAGAGTGTCACCGGTAACGGTCACGGAAAGCTTAGGGATGGCACCGATATCGCCGGCACGAAGTTCAGACACCTCAAGAGCCTCCTTGCCGCGAAGAACGAACAACTTCGCAATCTTCTCGTCTGCTTCTTTATTTACATTCACCACATCCGCACCAGCACGGAGTACACCGGAGCAAATCTTTACGTAGGAATACTTACCGATGAAGGGATCAACCAGAGTCTTCCAAACCTTTGCACTCATGGGCTTAGTGTCATCATAGTTTGCCTCAAACTCAAATCCGCCTGCCTCACCGGAAATTTCCAGTTTATTGGGTGCATATACATATTTCTCAATCACGTCGAGCAACATGCGAGTACCGTAACCGTTCGCGGAAGATCCCATCAGCACGGGTACGACAACATTATCCATCACGTGAGTACGCAGGGCGATAGATATCTCGTCGTATGTAAACTCATCTCCGCCAAAGTAGCGATCCATATACTCCTCACTGGTCTCGGCAACTGCCTCCATCAGTGCTTCACGATACTTCTCCAAATATTCTACGGAATAATCATGCACTTCGTCATCAGAATAGGATCCGTCTGCGTTAAAACGGCGTCCCTTCATCTTAACAACGTTTACGAAACCGACAAACTTCTCATTTTCACGAACAGGCATCTGGAAAGGAGCAATCTTCTTACCGTACATGTTCTCCAGATCTTCTACTACCTGACGGAAGCTGGCATTATCATCATCCATGTTCGTCACATAGAAGATACGGGGCAGATTCATCTTCTCACAAAGCTCCCAAGCCTTCTGGGTTCCAACCTCGACACCGGACTTACCGTTAACCACGATAATCGCTGCATCTGCTACGGAGACTGCTTCCTCAACCTCACCTACAAAGTCGAAATAACCGGGAGTATCCAACAGGTTAATCTTCACACCATCCCATTCAACAGGAACAACCGTGGTGGAAATTGAAAATTTACGCTTAATCTCCTCTTTATCAAAATCACTGATGGTATTTCCGTCGGAAACCTTTCCCATGCGTGAAGTAACACCCGTAATATTGGCCATGGACTCTACCAGGGATGTCTTACCGCAGCCGCCATGCCCTAATAATACGACGTTGCGAATTCGATCTGACTCATAAACTTTCATAATTTCCTCCTCGACAACTACTTTTGTCTGTTTTTCTTTAAATTCTGATGCACTCTAGCACCATCATGTGCTATTGTAACAAAAAACGAGAGAAAAATCAACTATATTTTCGAAAACTGCCTAATATTCTTTCTCTGTGAACTCTGTCATGTTTGTACGGTACCATTTTGGCAGAAAATTCATCTGACAACGGGGATTTTTTCGCTGTAAAACGGCAATCCGTTCAAAAAATATCCGCCAAAGTCTTGCATATTCTTCTCCATCGCGGTCATTTTCCATAAAGTACCGAAATTCTTCTTCATCAAGCGGGTGAAGATACCACTCCCGATCTGCCGGATGGATCACCGCCAATTTTCGCTTCTGATCAATGATCATAAAATCTTCACTAATCATGCGGTCAGCGAAATGCGGTGCGATCAGAGTCAATACGTTTGACTTAGGCTGAATCACAGCACAGAGTATCCCCTCCTTCGTACACGTAAACCGCACAAACTCCCTAAACTTATGACTCTCTCCCGTCACCCGTTTTGCAATCTCCGTTATTCGCACCACCGGCTCCTCAGTCAAACAGGCAGTTACTCCCGCGCCCACAACAAAACCCACCCGAAGAAAGCGGTAGATCACTTCCAGTTTTTCCGGAAGTTCTGACATCGCACAATGATAGACCATTTGAAACGCCTTCCAAGATATCTTTTCCTGAATCGACCGAGTCACCTTCTGTGCTCGATTCTCATCATAAGGTACATAGTGCTCTACGCAAAAAAGCTGATAATTTTCAGCGGCTTCCACCGCCAGTTCTACCGCAAATCCACGATTCCCCCAGCGCCATGCCTCATAAACACAGCTCATCATCGCCCCAAAATCATCTGCGCAAACAAAACGGTGCTTCTCCGTAAACTGTTTATAGCTGTCCAAATACGGTCTTCCTCCCATCTTCCACGGTAGGCATCATCACCATATTCATATCATCAAACAGAGTAAGCTGACGATACGAATCCGGATGCTCTACCTCCCAGCACTTTTTTCCCTCATCCGCCGTCAGACACCGGGTCAGCACATCCTCCTCGATTGCGATCGGATACATCTGTCGCCCGTTACAGGTCAAGAAATACGCTGCGCGCTTTAACACCACTCCGATCCGCTTCAAATCCGGAAAATCCAACCGTCCGAACCGTCTGGCCTCCACGATTCTTCGGGCAGACTTCACCCCGATTCCCGGAACTCGAAGCAAAATCGCATAGTCTGCCCGGTTCACCTCCACCGGAAACTGCTCCAAGTGTCTCAGCGCCCAGTCACACTTCGGATCGACAAGCACATTAAAATCCGGTCGTTCCTCCGATAAGAGTTCATCCGCCCGAAATCCATAATACCGGAGCAGCCAATCTGCCTGATACAGGCGATGTTCCCGAAGAAGCGGCACCGGTGTGTCCAATCCCGGGAGTTCTGAATCTTCATTGATTGGAATATAACCTGAAAAGAATACACGTTTCAGGTCAAACTGCCGATATAAGCTCTCCGTCACGCGCATGATCTGATAATCTGTCTCATTCGTCGCTCCGATGATCATCTGTGTGCTCTGCCCTGCCGGGACATAGGAAAGACCACGCTTTTCTGCCCAAGGGACAAGACCTCCGGCAGAAACACCGGATATCAGCGACTTTTCAGTTTCTTTGATAAGCGGTGACCGCCCTGTGTTATCGCTTCCCGCTTCCCCCGCTCCAAGCCAAGATATCTGCTCAGCTGTCTTCTCATCTATCTGCGAATTTCCTTCACTGAAAATCCCACCCGGCAGAGTTTTCACTCCCCAGGCTCTCTCCATCTTCGCTCCGATCCCCACTCTGAGCCTCTCCTCCGCGATCCCTTGCTGGATCTGCCGGATCGGTGTCAAAATCGTCCTTCTGGTCTTGTGCGGTGCAAGTTTTCTCAATCCATCCGCTGTGGGCAATTCCAAATTAACACTCATACGGTCCGCCAGATAACCAATCTCCCGAATCACCTGCGGATCGGCTCCCGGCACTCCCTTCACATGAATGTACCCGCGAAATCCATACTTTACCCGCAACAGATACAGTGCCTGAAACATTTGCATCATCGTTTCTGTGGGAGTGCCTCTGACACCTGAGCTTAAGAAAAGTCCTTCAATATAATTTCTCCGATAAAATTCCATGGTTAGCGTACATACTTCTTCCGGAGTAAATGTCGCTCTCGGAATATCATTTGACGCCCGGTTATGACAGTACTTACAATCGAAGGCGCATTCATTCGTCATCAAAATCTTCAGCAGCGAAATACACCTTCCGTCCGCCGCAAAGCTGTGGCAGATACCCGCCGCCACAGAATTCCCCAACTTTCCCTTTTCCCCTTTTCGGTCCACACCACTGGACGTACAAGCCACATCATACTTGGCCGCGTCCGTCAAAATCGCCAGTTTTTCCTCCAAATTTAATCCTTTCACACCTGTTTCACCCCATCTATATCGAATGTATGTTCTATTTTAGCACAAGTCGTAGAAAAAATCAAGCTTTTTATCGAACATATTTTCGATTTTTATTTCACAATTGAGTTCAGTAAAAAATGTAAAGGAGCATTGTTCTTTGACACTTGACAATTCTTCTGTTTCATGCTATTCTATCAACACTTCAAAGCGACGTTCTGCCGCTTATGATCTTCCTCCGCTCGGAGGTTCTATTCATTCGGTGTCTCAGTATTCGAGACTTATGCCCGATACTTTACAAATGCTAAAGCT
>JAFSBP010000170.1 GCA_017437205.1 Lachnospiraceae bacterium | reverse complement strand
TATCAGCGGATTTACAACGGCATGCTTCAAAAACGTCTCTGGTCTATCACCTACCAGAAATGGCTGACCGACTGGATCGATGTCATGCCGATTGAGTAAACAGTAAACCAAAAAGAGTATTAAACGACGACGGCTTAAATCGTTATCGTTTAATACTCTTTTTGCGTCACTGTATACGGTTCGGAACTTAAATCTTTCGTTACTCCCAACAAAGGTGTTCATCATCTTCTTAACTCCCCTTCGCTTCACTGCGAGAATTGTCCCACGCAGCCACCTTGTTTCGCATCCGAACAGTGCCTGCTATTGCCAAACTGTACTGATGAAAGCGAGCCACCCCTAAGGGTGGCTCGGAGTTTTTTAAATATACAGTTTAAATATGAATAATAACCGTCAGCGTTTCTCTCTGATCTCCTTGATCTTCGCTACCAAGTCCTCTTTAGCACACATTCGACTGGCGGGACTGTCATCTCCCTCATAGGCCGCCAACGCAGTCTGACCATCCACGAAGTAAAAGCTTCTGTCGACAAAAATGTACTTTCCCTCATGAACACCCGCTGCTGCCTCAATCGAGCAGATCGCCTGCATCCCTTTTTCCAACGCCGGATATGACTGGGAAAAGTCCTTTGCAAAAATAAGTGTAAAGGTACCGTCTGAATCCGTTACAATACCGGAATCACCTATAGCGGATACCAACTTCGCTTGATACTGGCAAAATGTAACTTTTTTTGATGTTCCATACGCCGCATCTCCAACCGTAACCGTATAATCTTTCAACCGCTTAACGATTTGAATTTCAGCAACATTGGGTGCCATGGAAATTCTTGTCTCAAACGAAAATCCGGCTTCATGAAACGCATAGTCCCTCTCCAAAATAAGCGGGTATTTTTCTCTCAAATCCACTGGTTGTTTCGTATATTGATTATATATGATGCCACCGAATATTATGAGAAAAGCGCAGGTAATGCCTGTGATAAAAATAATTTTATTCTTTTTCATTTCACTGTGCACCTCCGAATGCATGTAGCTTAACACGCTATTCTCTTATTTGTCAACATACTCTCACTTAATTTCATGTTCTACAATAAAATATCTTGATTTTTCTAAATTTATTTGTATAATTAACATTAGGAAAATATTATAATTCTCTTACTTGGAGCGATTTTTATGCAAAAGAAATCAAAAGAAGACTTTACCGTCTCTGAATTGGCAATTATTAAGCTATTTTGGGAGAAGCAGACTTCTCTCACCGCCGCGGAGATTATTGAGAATCTCCCGGAACTTAATCTGTTGGTGAATTCTCTCTATGTCATCCTTCGGGGAATGATGCGAAAAGGCCTGATTGATATGGACGGGCAGGTTCGCCGCGGAAAGCGATACGCAAAGACCTATAAGGCCATCATCAGCCGCGAAGACTTTGCCACCTTGCAGATGTATAAACTTTTTCCCAACGTTCCGAAGCGCGACCGTTTCCTTGGCATTCTTGCCTCTATGGTAAAGCTGGACGGAGATGACGAGGAAACTATTTCTCTTCTTGAAGAGTATGTGCAGAAGAAACGGAAGGAACGGGAGTCTAATGGATATTAATATTTTTTCTGTTATTATGGCCCTTATGCTTTTTACCATTGTCTCCTCTATTTGCAGTTGGCTTCTGCTCACAACAAAAAGCTCTGCCCTGTGGATCGTCGACTTCATATTTACATTATGTATCATCAGGTGCCTGGTTCCAATCGAATTTGCCGGTGCTCATAATGTGAATTTATGGAATGTCTACCCAAAAATATTATCTTTTCTAAAGCAAAAATGGATTTTTGGGCTTCAACTTTGGGAAATTGCGGGATGGTGTTGGCTTATTGGCAGTTTGTTCCTGATTCTTCGCCTACTGCACTTAGTAGTTAAGCAGATTCGGTTTAATGCCGCCCAAGCATCGGTCACACCGGATGCCCGACTCACCCGCATTGCTGAAAAGGCATCCTCCACTGTCGGTTGTACCGTCCCGGTTAGAGTAACAGTAACCTCCATTTTTTCTTCTCCGCTCATAACCGGATTTGTTCACCCCATCATTTTGCTTCCTGAGTACACACTTCGGATGGACGATTCGGAAATCGAATATATTTTACGCCATGAAATTGCACACTTTACCGGAGGTGATCTCTGGCGCAAACTTGGCATCCAGTTGCTCGTCTGCATCCTTTGGTGGAATCCCGCCGCATATCTCCTGCGACGAGGTATGAACCAACTGTTAGAGCTTCGTGCCGACCGCTCAGCGTGTCTTCTCATGGATGATTCAGTGCGCGATCGATACATAAACACCCTTTTGTTCGTGGCAAAAAAAGCTGTCAATTTACCAAAAGATATGATTTTTGCAGGTTTTATCGGCAAATTCGACGCTTTGTATGATATGCAGCGAATTGATTTACTTATGAAAAAATCGCAGAGAAAGCAAAAACCGGCTTTGACCATATTAACCGTGTTACTCTGCGTCAGCATTTTTATTGGCTCATACACGTTTATCGTGCAGCCGGCAGCACTACCTCCGAAATCAGATGATCCGACCGAAGTCATAGTCACCCCGGAAAACGCATGGCTGGTTCCTACGGCAGAGGGAAAGTACGAAATTTGGGTGGACGGTGCGTATTATATTACTGTTTCTGCAGCAGTAATTACACTCCCGCCTTTTAATCAACTGCCAATCAAATAGACATCAAATAAAAAAGTATTAAACGACGACGGCTTAAATCGTTATCGTTTAATACTTTTTAATCTGTTGTAAGCCCTTAACTCAGCACATCTGCCAGTCTTGCAAATTCCATGAGCGTCAGTGCCTCACCCCGCACATTTGCCGAAAGTCCGGCCTTCTCGATGGCCTCCGCCACCTGTTCCTTGGAAAAGGGCAGATTCTGCGCATTGGAAAGTCCGTTTAACAGTGTCTTTCTGCGCTGATTAAAGGATGCGCGGATCAGATCAAACAACAGCTTCTCATTCTTCACCTGAATCGGCGGATTTTTGTGGGTCGTCAGCCGGATCACCGCCGAGCTCACATCGGGACGGGGCATAAAACAGTTCTGAGGTACATTGGCCGCAATGTACGGCTCTGCATAAAACTGCACCGCCAGCGACAGTGCGCCGTAATCCTTGCTTCCGGGACCGGCCTGCATTCGCACAGCCACTTCCTTCTGCACCATCACCGTGATACTCTCCACCGGCACGTGCTGCTCAAACAGCCCCATGATAATCGGTGTGGTAATGTAATAGGGAAGATTCGCCACCACCTTGATGGGGCGGCCCCCGTTCTCCTCCTCCGCTAATTTCTTCAAGTCTACCTTCAGCACATCCTCGTTGATCACGGTCACATTGTCATACTCCGACAGCGTGTCCTGAAGGATCGGGATCAGATTCCGGTCGATCTCCACCGCGATGACCTTTCGCGCGCTCTCGCAGAGATACTGCGTCAGCGTTCCGATACCGGGGCCGATCTCCAGCACCAGATCCTCCTTCGTCACGCCGGCTGCGTCAACGATCTTATTCAATACATGGGTGTCGATCAGAAAGTTCTGTCCAAATTTTTTCTGAAAATTGAAGCCGTATTTTTGAAGTACGGCAATGGTTTCTTTGGGGTTTCCTAAATATGCCATGAGTAGCGCCCTTTCATCTTTCCAAACTATTTCACTTTCACCATTTTCCGATCATAGGTCATCAGTCCGTTGACTTCCTCCTCAATATCGGACACCTGAGTGTAAACCGCCGCCGAAAGTCCTTTTTCTACCAGCGGGAACACCTCCGTGTCCAAAAGCTTCCGATAGCCCGCATTTAGCGACTCCCCATCGGTGTAATTTCGATAGCCGAACACGCCCTCGGAGAACGAATGCCCCGGAACGCACCATGCGTAGCCGCCATACTCGGAGATTACAAACGCTCGTCCGTACTTGTCCCGCTCCACCTTCTGTTTGCGGAAATAATTGTGGACGCTGTAGATATCGCCGCCCTTCTGATCATACCAGCCGCTGGCCTGATCAATGGGACGGGTACTGTCCAGAGAACGAACCAACTCGGTGTTTTCGTTGGCGTCGAACTGGCCCCACGCCTCATTGAATACCACCCACGCGCCCAGAGAGGGACAATTATAGAGCTGACGGATAGTTTCCTCACACTCTCTGCGCCACTCCTCACGTCCCGCCTCGTCCTGTCTGGAGAACAAGCGGTAATGATTATCCTTTATCTTAAACTTCGGCAATACCGTGGGCAGATAGGTGACCGCCCACATGTGATAATCGCTTCCGCCGTTTAACATATCCTGCCAAACCACCATGCCCAATCGGTCACAGTGATAATACCAGCGCATGGGCTCCAGCTTACAATGCTTTCTCAGCATATTGAAGCCCAGTGACCTCATGGTCTCAATATCAAAGATCAGCGCCTCGTCACTGGGCGCAGTCATCAATCCGTCCGGCCAATAGCCTTGATCCAGCACACCGTTAAAGAAATACGGCTGATGATTCAGGCAGAGTCTGGGAACACCCTGCTCGTCCGGTTCCTTCGTAAAGCAACGCATGGCAAAGTAGCTCTCCACCCGGTCTTCGCCCACACTCACCGTTAAATCATAAAGGAACGGATTCTCCGGAGTCCAGCTGATCATGTCCGAAAGAGGGATCACAAAGTTATTTTCCGAAAATTCACCACGAAAGACTACCCGATCCTTCGCGCTCACCTCGACCATTTTGGCGACCATCCCAGCCGGATTTCCGCCCATCTCCACCGAGATTTCCACAGACTCCTCATCATATCTTGGCGTTATCCACAGTCTCTTCACATACGCCTGTGGAACCTTCTCCAGCCACACCGTCTGCCAGATGCCGCTCTGCGCGGTGTAGAAGATTCCGCCGCTCTTTAACCGCTGCTTGCCACGGCTGTGATAGGAAGTGTCACTCACATCCCCCACCTTCACCGTCAACAGATTTTCTCCCTCGTTCACAAACTCCGTGATATCCAATTCAAAGCTGAGATATCCGCCGGTATGACGCCCGACCTCCCGGTCATTCACATAAACTACACAACTCTGATCCACCGCGCCAAAATGCAGAATAAACCGCCCTTCATCACAACCGTCCAGCCTAAGCGAGCGCCCATACCAAAGCACCTCATCAGGCTTTAACTGACGGTTCACACCGGACAACACACTCTCCGGCGAAAAAGGCACCAAAATCTTTCCGTTCCATTTTTCCGGCTTTTCATCTTCCGCACTCGCAAAGGCATACAACCAGTATCCGTTCAGATTGGTGTAATTTCCCCTGCGAAGCTGCGGTCTCGGGTACTCCGAAAGCACATTTTCCGGATCAAGATTTTCACCCCAGACGGTGTAAAGCTGGTGGGTTTTTCTGCTTTCTTTTTTTATATTTGCCGATTTCAGCATATTTTTAAAGTCCATAGATTACTCCTTCGCCGATCGCGCCCGCCGCCTCTCCGGCAGCTGCACCAATATGATTCCCACAAAAACTACCGCACAGCCAAGCAATTCTCTTCCACTCAGCTTCTCGCCGAGGATCATCCAGCCGCCCAGCACCGCGAACACTGACTCCAGGCTCATGATCAGGGATGCCACCGTCGGCTCAGTATATTTCTGTCCGATGATCTGCAGGGTGTACCCCACACCGCTGCTCATGATACCCGCATATAAAATCGGCACCGCTGCCGCGAAAATATTTTCCCATGTGGGTGTCTCAGCGACGAGCATCGCGATACCGCTAAGAACCGCACAGGTAAAAAACTGAATGCAGGACATGGCCACCCCGTCCGCCTTCGGTGAAAAATGGTCGATCACCAAAATATGCCCGGTGAACGCCACTGCACAGAAGAACACATACATATCACCCGGATTTACCGTGAACGATTCATTCATGCAGAGCAGATACATACCCACTGCCGCCAGTGCGACGCTGAACCAAACGCGTCCGGCGATCTTTTTGCGCCAAAACACGCCCACAAGGGGCACCATCACAATATATAAAGTAGTGATAAATCCCGCCTTGCCCACTGTCGTATAAATAATTCCGATCTGCTGTAAGGCGCTGGCCACCGCCAAAATCACTCCACAGCAGATGCCGCCAATCACCGTGGCGCGCCAATTGGTATCCGTGCCGGTCTCCGCTTTCTTTCTCTGTCTCGCCTGATTCCAGGCAATCAGCGGGAGCAACGCCAGCCCTCCGAGAATCGATCTCGCACAGTTCATGGTAAAGGGGCCGATGTAATCCATGCCCGCACTCTGTGCCGTGAAGGCCATACCCCAAATAAACGCAGTCAATAAAAGTATCCCACTGCCAAACCACCTGCTATGTGTACTCTTCATCTCTTTCGTCTCTCCTTTTGCCGCCCAGTCAATTCAATCGCGCAAACATCCGACCGGAACAACATAAACTCCGTCCTCTCTTCGATACGCATAATCTCCCACTCCGGTCAGAACCATTAAGAATGACGGCGCTTTCATCTTATCGGTGTCAATTTTTCCTGCCAGTGCTTTCAACGTGGCAATACCATGCCGTATCGCATCTTCTCCGCCGAGCTTTATCTCTACTAATCCATAACTGCCGTTTCTCAGATGAACGACCGCATCACACTCAAGTCCTGTCTTATCGCGGTAATGGTATACACTTCCCCCAAGCGCATCTGCATATACTCTCAAATCTCTTACGCACATGGTCTCGAACAGTAGCCCATATGTTTCCAGATCACAAATCAGATCATTCGGTCCAATCCCCAGCGCCGCTGCTGCAATAGAGGGATCAATATAGTATCTGGTATCCGATGTGCGAATCGCCGTCTTGGAGCGAATATTCGGATTCCATGCCGGCATATCCTCCACAACAAATATCTTTTTTAACGCGTTTACATATGACATCACAGTGTCTTCATCCAGAGAATCCACATCATTTGCCTGCATGTCTGCCTTCAATACGGCATTTGAAACCTGTGCCCCCTGATTGCGGGCATAGGATCGCATTAACGTCTTCACCCGCTGCACATCCCTCTTGACACCGTCCACTCTGGAAATATCCTGATTCACGATCGCATCATAATAATCATACGCCTGTTCCAACGCAACCTCATCTTCCTGAAAGGTGGCCCTGGGCCAGCCTCCTCTGCACACCAAAAAAGCTATTTTTTGCAAATCCAATGAATTAATTGCCCCAATGTTTTCCGGTGCATTAAACAACTCGGCAATTCTCACGCTTCCGTTTGACTCTCCTGACTCAAAAAGGCTCATCGGCCGCATCAGCACTCTTGCAAATCTTCCGGTCCCGGTATGATAAATCGCATCAAAATTTACCGGAACTGCCGAACCGGTCAGAATAAACTGCCCTTCTTCATTTCTGTGATCCACCTCATAGCGAACCGCATCCCACAACTTCGGTGCAATCTGCCATTCATCAATCAAACGCGGCACTTCTCCGACTAACAGCAATGAAGGATTAACATCTGCCAGCATTATATTTTGCTTCATACTGTCCGGCTTTGACATATATAGTCTGCTTTTCGATAACTCTTCAGCGGTTGTGGTCTTTCCGCACCACTTTGGTCCCTCGACTAAAACCGCACCTTTTCCTTTTAACTTCTTTTTTATCAATTCATCTGCAATTCGCTTCTTATACTCCATACACGATATTCCTTCCGCACCATTTGTTTTTGCGTTGCAATGTCTTGCTTTTTCATGTAAACAGGAAACGCATGACCTTTTAACTCTGCCCTCTACCATATTATACCCGATAAAAACTTTTTTATCAAGATTTTTCGGTTATTTGGCATCGTTTTATTCGGTCGTTTGGCGTTATTTTGTTCGGTTATTTGGCGCTATTTTGTTCGGTTATTTAGCTCTATTTCGTTCGGTTATTTGGCGTTATCTTTTTTTACAATTCTCTCATATTTTTAAGAATCTTTTCCCTTGCGTTCTCTCTTCCATAATGCTATAATGCAGTAAAAGGTGTCTTGACACCCTATTTTCCGAAGGAGGACTGAATATGGCAGCAAGAAATTTGACTATGATGACCGATCTCTACCAGCTGACCATGATGCAGGGTTACTTTAGAGAGCAGAAGAATAATACCGTTATTTTTGATATGTTTTTCCGTACCAATCCCTGCGATGGAGGCTATGCGATCTGTGCCGGACTGGAGCAGGTAATCGAATATATCAAGGACTTAAGTTTTGAGCCCGAAGATATCGACTACCTGAGGAGCACAGGGCTTTTCGGCGAGGATTTCCTTGGCTATCTGAGCAATTTTAAATTTACTGGCGACATTTACGCAATCCCCGAGGGCACCGTTGTGTTCCCTCAGGAACCGCTGTTAAAGGTTGTCGCACCCGCGATTGAGGCACAGCTGATTGAAACTACTATTTTGAATATTATCAACCACCAGTGTCTGATTGCCACAAAGGCAGCCCGCGTAGTACACGCAGCACAGGGCGACGGCATTATGGAGTTTGGTCTGCGCCGCGCGCAGGGACCGGATGCCGGCATTTACGGTGCACGCGCCGCGATGATCGCAGGCTGTATCGGCACATCGAATGTATTGGCCGGTCAGATGTTTGACGTACCGATCAAGGGAACGCATGCACACGCATGGATCATGAACTTCCCCGATGAACTGACCGCTTTCCGCACCTACGCAAAGCTCTACCCGAAGGCGTGTATCCTGCTGGTTGATACCTACGACACGTTAAAATCCGGTGTCCCGAATGCGATCAAGGTCTTTAAAGAAATGCGTGAAGCCGGCATTCCGCTGACCTTCTACGGCATCCGCTTAGACAGCGGCGACCTCGCCTACCTGTCCAAGGAAGCGAAAAAGATGCTGGATGCAGAAGGCTTTACCGACGCAGTAATCTCCGCGTCCAGTGATCTTGACGAATATTTGATTGACAGCTTGAAAAACCAGGGCGCGACCATCAACTCATGGGGCGTCGGC
>JAFSBP010000169.1 GCA_017437205.1 Lachnospiraceae bacterium | reverse complement strand
TGGGTGTGTATATCCATACTGCTGTAGATCCGAAGTTCAAATTTGAGGACGCAGTTGAGGTGAGTGCCGGTAGCCTCGGCACCTCTCTTGATAAAGTTGCAGATTCTGCAAAGCATGCAGTTTCCTATGAGCGTGCAATGTGGGAGGCAAACAATTTTATCAATGATGAGATTACCGGTACAGGTATTAATTTCTACCCCATTTATCAGGCGATGAAGCCTCAGTATTCCAACGGCATTTGGTCGAACAATACTGTGAACTCTGATGGATCACAGTGGAATTATGGTGTGAACTGGACTAACCAGTACATCGGACATAGCTTCATGAATATGTTGGCCGGTGGCGAGGCAATCAATTACTCCGAGGCAACGGATAAGTCTTTCTTTGATCCGATCAAGGCAGAAATCCTCTACTGTGTATCTGCAGGGTCTACCATCACCGACTATATCGGTTACGATGCAGATGAGACCGAAGGTTACAACTTTGATTTTGTGCTCGGAGCGGAGAATCTTAAGCTGACCGTTGGCGATAAGGTTTATAGTGTGGCAGAGGTTGAGAACGCAGAAGGCGTGACCGCTACCTACGAGTTTACTGCACCCGGTGCAGAGGAAGCAACATTCAAACTGGAGTATTACTACGGTACCGGAACCAACGATGAGTATTTCGTATGGACTCTTAATGAGAATATCTCTAGGTACAGACAGGTATCCCTGACCTACAAGGTTAATTTGAAAGAAAAGAGTGCGGTAGTTGGATCACACACCGCGAATACGAATATTGAAGCGTACCTTGAGCCTGTAGATTCTGAGGGCAAGAAAGGCGAGAAAGAATATTTCCCCGAACCAGTTGTAGAATATGAAAATGTATATACAGTAACCGTAAACTATTATGATCAGGAGACCGGTGAGGTAATCAGTGAGAGTTTCACCACCGAGGATCACGAAAACGGAGCATATGATGTTACCGTAAAGGATAAGATCGAGATTGATGGTTATACTTATGTGCTCACCGAGGGCGATGATTTGGTTGGAGTTCTGGATGAGGATAAGGTAATCAATGTTTACTACGAAAAGATTCCTGAGGAGACTACTACCGAGGAGGAAACCACCACTGAGGAAGAGACCACCACCGAGGAAGAGACCACCACCGAGGAAGAGACTACCACCGAGGAAGAGACCACCACCGAGGAGGAGACCACCACCGAGGAAGAGACCACCACTGAGGAAGAGACCACCACTGAGGAGGAAACTACTACCGAGGAATCTACTGAAGAATCTACTGAGGAGTCCACCGAAGAGGAAGAAATTATCGAGGATGAGGACACTCCTTTGGGCGACAAGCCGGTTGTCGAGGAAACTCCTGAAACCGGAGATACATCTTTTGTATGGGTACTGACTGTAGCTGTTTCCGGATTGAGTCTGGTTGCACTGCCGATCATGAAGAAGAAAGAGATGACTGAATAAAAAACAAATTTTTTACTGCTGACAGAATAATCTGTTGGCAGTTTTTTTTTGAAGAAAAATAAAAAAGGGAAGAAAAAATTTTTATTTTTTAAAAAAAACCAAATTTGTGACCCGATTTGTGACTTACAAAAGATATAATCAACTCATCAAAACTTGATGGAGGGGAACAAATGAAAAGATTATTTGCAGTATTACTTGCGATTATATTGTGTTTTGGTATTGAAATACCGGCATCTGCAAGCGAGGTGACGGAGAAAGAAACCGTTTGGAAAGGTGGCGATATTTCTAGGGAAATCACCGCCGGGGAAAAAGGATACACCTTCATGTCAGTGTATGGACCCGCATATGAGATGAGCAATCATATGGTTTCCGTCGACGGAGGCGCGCACAACAGCATTCCTCAGACGCTGGTTATGGTTGATGCACACGAGAATTATACCTGGACTCCCGACGGCATCTATTCCTTTGGTCAGTCCAATTACGAAGTGCTTTATTGCTGTGATGCAGAGACCGGCTATGAAGGCGGAATACACTACAAGAGAATGAATCTTGAAGACTGCGATTACTATACTGACGAAGAAGCAGCTCACATCCGCGCGATTGTGACAAATTCTTATCCTTTCGTTACGGTAGACCAGATGAAAGCCAATCTGAAGGCTGAGGGCTTTGTAGGAGCGGACGAGCTTACCCGCGCGGAGATTATCACCGCTGTGCAGTCTGCTATCTGGGCATATGCGAATACGAATGTTGGACAGTATGTTTACAGCCAGACGTTCGATGTGCCGACGAACACTCAGTGGGGAACGGTAATGCATGATTACACCAACGAGATGGATGTTTGGTGGCAATCCGGCAAGCGTGTATTTTCCGAGAATGAAGCTGTGGAGGCTCGTATCAATGCGCTGATCGAGCATTTGAAGAATCAGGATAAGATTTACGCAGAGAAAAATCAGATCATCATCACGAACCTGTCAGTTATTGAAGCTGACGATTTGGTGAACCAAGATGGAACCAGACCGATGAAGATCCGCGTTGCGCTGAATAACAGCGGAAGCAGTTCAGAAGATAATATTAAGCTTGATGTGTATGTTGATGGCGAACTTGTAAATCGCGTTCCCGTTTTATTCGGAACTGATGTATATGAGCTGGTTGTAAACGCAAAGATCGGACAGACGGTGAAGGCTGTTGTTTCCGGCACTCAGGTTCTTCCTGAAGGTGTATATTTCTATGAGCCAGTAGGTGGACGTGATGTTTCACAGTGTCTTGTAGGTGTTGCAGCAGGCGAGACCGATGTTTACGCAGAATGTGAAAATGTTCTGGAGCCTCTGAAGGGAGAGAAAGATGCTGTTTCCAACAATGACGGAAGCTTCAAAGTTGAAGTAAATGTCAGCGGTATCAACAGCAGTAAGCTCCATGACGAAGTGATTATTATGATGGATGGTTCCTACTCCGGTGATGACGAGTGGGAGGCTGCTAAGGCGGCAATCAAGAAGATTGGAAAGATGGTTCTGGATGGAGAGGGAAACACACAGTTGACCTTGATGGCGTTCGGTATGGCGGACAATGTAGTTCTGGAACATGTAAAGAATGTTGAGTTTTTGGATGAAGCACTTGGCGAACTGCCCGGAACATTGTTGTACGGCCGTTCATCCACTAACTGTGAAGCCGGAATGACCGGTGTTGCTGAATATATTGCAGCTCACGATAATACGCTACATGATGCATATGTGATCTTCATCTCCGATGGTGAGATCAATACTGACGAAACTCCCCGCGCATTTGATACGAACTGGAAAACCTTTGCGACAAGATTCGGTTCACTTACTGTAGCACAAGCTGCATTTGAGAGCGCATTGGTAGCGGGAGAAAAACTTCCCAACGCATTTGATATTATTTTTAAAGATCGTTTTGATCAGTATAAGACCCGAGAGGAAATGCTTGAGGCAGCTTTTGTTGCCAAAGTGGTTACTGATGATGAGTTTTATGCATTCGCTGATCAAATTTGGGCAGATGTATATGCTTATTCCGGATTGACTCCCGGAGCAGAGTATCCGGTTTCCACCGTTGAGCGTGCATTTGTTAAGTATGACAAGGAAAACGGAACTTATATTCAGGATGCCTTTTACTACTCTACCTACAAAAGCACTTATGTAACTTATCCGGATCGCTGGACCCGTACTCCCCAGGCTGCAACCGAGCTGGCGGCAATGGATGAGGTTAAGCATCTGTTCATGATTGACACAAACGGAAGATCTTCCTGGATGGATCCCGCAAACAGCGAAGACAACACCAAGAATGTGGTTGGGGAAAATGTTTCTTTTGCCGCAAATGTAAGTATTAGTGCGATGGAAGAGGCACTGGGAAATGTGTTGGCAGAGTTGGCAAATACACCTTATCGTGATGCGGTAGTTACTGATTACATGAGTAAGTGGGTAACTCTCATGCCGGAGACACTGCAGATTGTCGATAAGTCTGTAGTTGACGAGAATGGTAATTATAAGGTAATCTGGACGTATACAGAGGGTTGGTTGATTGATGAGGCTGAACGTCCTACCAAGCAGGAGATTCCGGTTAAGATGGAAGTGGTACCCGAGGCTGAGTACCCTGCAGGTGGCCCTGATGTTGAAGGAAATATCTCCGGTGATATTGTTAAACTCACTTGGTATGTGAAGGATGACGTGCTGACTCGTTCCGATAACTACTCACTGGTATATGATGTAAAGCTTGATGCGGCTGAAGGAATTCTTCCAGGTGTAGATTATCCTACTAATGGAAAAACCTCTGTGAAGTATGTTGATTTTGCAGGATTTAGCTGGGAATCCGAGATTGAAGTTCCGAATGTGAAGACAAAGAAGTATACGGTTATTGTTAATTACTATGATCTGGATACTGTAGTTATCAACTATTTCAATCAGAACGGCAGAATGAGTAGAGATTATGTTCTGAATGGCGGAACAATTGACTACGATACTCAGGACACCTGGTATAAGGTCAGCGAAAGCTATACCTTTACTGATTTCGAGTACAGTGAATATGATGTAACAGTAAAGGATGCAATCGAAATCGACGGATACACATATGTATTCACAGACGGCGATGCACTTGTCGGAATCTTGGATGGAGATAAAGAGATTAACGTTTTCTATAACAGAAAGCCCGAGGAGACCACCACCGAGGAGGAGACCACCACCGAAGAGGAGACCACCACCGAGGAAGAAACCACCACCGAGGAGGAAACCACCACCGAGGAAGAGATCACCACCGAGGAAGAAACCTCTACCGAGGAGACAACCGAGGAAACCACTGAGGCGACTACTGAGGAAACCACCGAAGAGTCTACTGAAGCGTCTACCGAGGAGTCTACCGAAGCGTCAACTGAGGAATCCACCGAGGAATCCACCGAGGAGGAAGAGATTATCGAGGAAGAGGATATCCCTCTGGGCGACAAGCCGGTTGTCGAGGATACGCCTGAAACCGGAGATGCATCTTTCGTATGGGCACTGTGTGCGGCTGTTTCCGGACTGAGTCTGGTTGCACTGCCTGTGCTGAAAAAGAAAGAATTCGATGAGTGAAACTGGGAAAAAATGTAAGACAAAGTCGTTTTGTGACTGATTTTGTAACCCAAAGGTGCTAGAATAGTACTAAATAATGCAAGGAGTATAGATTCGATGAAAACGCAGGCTTATGATAACATGTTCAGAATGACAGTC
>JAFSBP010000168.1 GCA_017437205.1 Lachnospiraceae bacterium | reverse complement strand
AGCCTGTCCGTGTTCAACGTTCTTCTTGACACGCTTTTTTGTCACTTTCTTTGCTGACACTTTCTTCGCCATTTCTAAACTAACCTCCCTTATGGGTTCCTTTCTATAAATTTTAGTTTCTCACTGATTCTCCACACCTGTGTGTGGGGTGTAGCTTTGTGTAACCTGCACAAATAGTCTTTAGACACTCCAACAGTGCCGGCATACTCGTCCGGCACAAACAGAGGTCAAAAGCCCGCTCGGCAAATTACTTCTTCTTATTTGCTACAGTCTTCTTGGGACCCTTACGAGTACGTGCGTTGTTCTTGGTATTCTGACCACGAACCGGAAGACCCTTACGATGACGAATTCCTCTGTAGCAGCCAATTTCCTGAAGACGCTTGATGTTCATAGCGACCTCACGTCTCAGATCACCCTCTACGAGCAGATGGTCTGCTTCGATAGCTGCGGTGATGCGCTTTACTTCGTCGTCGGTCAGATCCTTCACGCGAGTATCCGGATTAACTTCTGCCTCAGCGAGCAGACGGTTAGCGCTTACTCTACCAATGCCGTAGATATAAGTCAATCCAATCTCAACACGTTTTTCTCTGGGTAAATCGACACCTGCGATACGAGCCATTGTGTACTACCTCCATACTTATTTTCATTTCTAGTTTTTCTGCGAATCTTGATAGGATAAATCAACCCTGTCTCTGCTTGTGCTTCGGATTCTCACAGATAATCCGAATGCTGCCTTTTCTCTTAATAACCTTGCACTTTTCGCAAATCGGTTTTACAGATGCTCTTACTTTCACGGTATTTTCTCCTTCCACAAAAAGTCGCCAAATAAGTATAGCACTTTGTTTCAAAAAATGCAAGTACAAATTTGGTTATTTTTGCAAAAACTTTATTTGTCTCTCCAAATAATTCTACCTTTGCTCAAATCATAGGGAGACAATTCCAATGTTACCTTATCTCCTGGTAAGATACGAATGTAATTCATTCTCAGCTTACCACTGATATGTGCCAGAACCTGATGTCCGTTTTCCAACTGAACCTGGAACATGGCATTGGGAAGCTTCTCAATCACGGTTCCCTCAATTTCAATTACGTCACTCTTGGACATTAACGCTTACCTCCTGCGTTACAAAACACTCAATATCTCCGGTTCACCGTCTGTGATCAGAACAGTGTTTTCGTAGTGTGCGGAAAGACTGCCATCGGCGGTCACAATCGTCCACTCATCATCCATCCATTCTACCTCGTAGGTTCCCTGATTGATCATTGGCTCGATTGCAAGAGTCATTCCGGTCATTAATTTCATACCCCTTCTTCTCTGTGCAAAATTGGGAACCTCCGGATCTTCGTGAACCTGCTGTCCGATACCGTGTCCTACAAAATCCCTCACCACTCCGTAGCCAAACTTTTCGGCGTGAGCTTGAATCGCTTTGCTGATGTCATACAGATGATTGCCTGCTTTTGCAAACTTTATTCCTTCGAAAAAGCTTTCTCTGGTTACATCTATCAGCTGTTTTGCTTCCTTACTGATTTCTCCGACACCCCATGTGCGGGCCGCATCGGAATGATATCCTTTGTATTCCACACCGGCATCCAGACTGACGATATCCCCCTCGCGGAGAATTACCTTCTTGCTGGGTATTCCGTGGATCACCTCGTCATTGACGGAGACACACACAGAAGCCGGAAAATCATACAGATGCAAAAACGAGGGCTTGCATCCGTAATCTCTGATCACTGTTTCGCAGAGACGATCAAGATCTTTGGTTGATATCCCGGGCTTTACTGCTTTTTTCAGCTCCTCATGGACAATGGCGAGAATCCTTCCGGCTTCTCTCATCAAAGCGATTTCTCTTTCTGACTTAATGGTTACTGCCATCTTACGTCACTCTCCCAGAAAAGCGACAATGCACTTGAACACATCTTCAAGATCCATTGTTCCGTCGATCACTTTCAGAATGCCTTTATCGCGATAATATGCGATCAATGGCTGTGTCTGCTCGTGATAAACCTCAAGGCGTTTCTTCACAGTCTCAGGATGATCGTCCTCTCGCTGCACCAGTTCTTCGCCACACTTATCGCACACGCCTTCCTTCTCCGGAGCCGCATGTTCTATATGATATGTCGCTCCACAGTTTAAGCATGCACGTCTTCCGGACATTCTTCGAATAATTTCTTCATCCGGAACGTGAACGTCAATCGCCCACTTCACATTTGTCCCCATCTCCTTCAACGCCTTATCAAGATACTGCGCCTGAGGAATGGTACGGGGGAAACCATCCAAAATATATCCTTTTGTACAATCCGGCTGGTGAATCCTGTCTACAACAAGGTCAACCACCAATTCATCGGGAACCAAAAGTCCCTGATCAATGTACCCTTCCGCCTTTTTTCCAAGGGCTGTGCCTTCAGAAATATTATGACGGAAAATATCTCCGGTAGAAATGTGAGGAATCTGATATTTCTCTGCAATTTTCTCAGCCTGAGTGCCTTTGCCGGCACCGGGTGCACCTAACATGATAATCTTCATGATGTCAACCACTCCCGTTCTATCATGTTTATTTTATGCGTGAGAAGGTCCATGGGACCTTCTCAGCGTAAGTTTTATTGATTAGTCGTTCAAGAATCCCTTATAATATCTAACCAGCATCTTAGACTCGATCTGCTTGATGCACTCCATCACAACACCGACAACGATGATAAGTGAGGTTCCTGCAAAAGAAATCTGTCCAATACCAAATACACCGCTTACAATAATCGGGATCAGCGCAACAACCAGAAGTCCGGTTGCTCCAATGAATACCAGATAGTTGAGCGCATGGTTCAGATACTCAGCGGTGGGCTTTCCGGGACGAATACCGGGAACAAAGCCGCTCTGCTTCTTCATATTTTCTGCAACCTCAGTAGGGTTGAAGGTAATAGAAGTATAGAAGTATGCAAAACCATAGATCAGTGCGATGTACAGCAGAAGACCGAAGGAATAGTACCATGCATCTGCGGTAAATCTGCACCAGCTGGAAGACTGCAGTGCCAGAAGGATCTTTCCGCCAAACGTGTCATACTTCACATTAAAGAACTGTGCGATCACAGCCGGGAAGGACATCAGTGAGGAAGCAAAGATAACCGGGATAACACCTGCGGTATTTACCTTCAACGGAATGTTGGAGGTCTGTCCGCCTACGGTCTTTCTTCCCTGCATGCGCTTAGCGTACTGTACAGGAATCTTTCTGGTTCCGTCAGACAAAAGAACTACGAATGCGATCATGCCAACAATCACTGCAAGAATGATCACAATGGCAATGAGTGCCACGATAATATTCTGACCCTTAACGAATGCATTGAACAAAGTCAGGAAATCGTTAGGAATACGTGCCAGAATATTTACCAACAGAATAATGGAGATACCGCTTCCGATACCATGCTCAGTACTCTGCTCTCCAATCCACATCAGCAGTGCAGATCCACCAACCATGGTGAGTACAACAAGTACAACATTGTACCAGGTGTAATCTACGATCAACTGGTTTCCAAAACCGATCGCCATTGCGGTGGCTTCGATCGCAGCCAGAATAACCGTCGCATAACGGGTCCACTGGTTGATCTTTTTCTTGCCTTCCTCGCCATCCTTCTGGATCTCTTCCAGCTTCGGAATGGCGATGGTCAAAAGCTGCATGATAATGGATGCGTTAATATAAGGGGTTACGCTCAGTGCAAAGACAGAGCAGTTCGCGAAGGAACCACCTGTCATTGCATCAAAGAAGTTAAATGCGTCGATTGATGAGTTGGTAAAGAGCTCTGCCAGATATTTTCTGTCAACGCCGGGGATCGGCAGCTCAGAACCAAAACGTACAACCAAAATTACAAAGAAAGTATACAACAGTCTTTTCCGGATATCTTCTACCCGAAGAGCGTTACGCAATGTCTTCAACATGTCAGATCACCTCGCAGGTTCCGCCGCATGCTTCGATCTTTGCCTTTGCTCCTTCACTATATGCGTCTACTTTCACGGT